>CAVEYT010000112.1:0-5107 GCA_963619995.1 Acutalibacteraceae bacterium
TCGGCTGTTTTGTCAAGCGCGAGATAGTTATTAGTTGTTAGCTGTTAGCTGTTAGTTTTTTTGCGGCTCATAGAGGTAGAGACGTCAGACGGTCAGACAATTAGACGTCAGACTTTAGCGGTGTTGCTTCGCGACGATTATTAAAATGCGGCGGCCTTCGGACGTATTTTAATATCGTCGCCGAGCTTTGCATGGCACTCACCGTCGCCTCGCGTCACTACGTTCCTAAGGCTCCTGTTCGTTTGCACAAGGCGACACCGCTTTTTCTAAAAGCTAACAGCTAGTAGCTAATAACTATCTTGCGCCTGCCGCCAAAAGAGCAGAACTTTTAAAGCCGCGCCTCTCATCTCCCTATATGGTATAATATTTCTGATTTTATGCAAAAAAGGAGTTTCTATGAGAAAAAGCGGATCTTGGAATCGGGAATTTCTGTCCGGTCTGTTTCATTTAATTGCCGGGTATTGGAAAAGCGACGAGCGGCGGTCGGCGTTTCTGTATTTATTTGCGATTGCGGCGCTGACGATTGCGGCGGTGTACATGACGCTGCTCATCAACGACTGGTACAATTCGTTTTATTCGGCGCTGCAAAATTACGATACGGACGCGCTGTGGCACGGTCTTCTGGTCTTTACGGGGATTGCCTTTGCGCACATCGTTTTTGCCGTGTACGCGAGCTATCTGCAGCAGCTGCTCTCGCTGCGTTGGCGGCGGTGGATGACGGAAGCGTATCTGACAAAATGGACGGAGGGCGACCGGTATTACCGCATGGAAATGTTCTCGCGCGAGTCGGACAATCCGGACCAGCGTATTTCCGAAGACATCGATACATTCACGTCGCAGACGCTCTCTTTTCTGATGGGACTCCTGCGCGCCATGACGACGATTATCTGTTTTATCTTCGTGCTTTGGGAACTCTCGGAGCCGATTTCCTTTACGCTTTTCGGGGAAACATTCACGGTCGGCGGCTATCTCGTCTGGACGGCGATTGTGTATTCGATCGCGGGCACGTGGGTCACGCATTACGTCGGGCATCGGCTCGTCGGATTGAATTTCAAACAGCAGCGACTGGAAGCGGATTTCCGTTTCGGCATGGTGCGCTTGCGTGAGGCGGCGGAGAGCGTGGCCTTCTACGCGGGGGCAAAGAGCGAGCGCGCGCTTCTCTCAAGACGGTTCGCGCTGGTCTTGTCGAATACGTATTTGATTGTGAAGAAACAAAAGCAGCTGTCGTGGTTGACGAATGGGTACATGCAAGTTGCAGTCATATTTCCCTTGGTCGTGGCGCTGCCGCGGTATTTATTGAAAGAAATATCGCTGGGCGGCCTGATGCAGATTGCGAATTGTTTCGGCAGAGTGCAGGACTCGATGTCGTATTTCGTGGAAGTGTACACGAGCCTGGCGGCGTGGCAATCGTGCGCGGAACGTCTTTTGACCTTCGACGCGCACATTCGCGAGCTGTCGGCGGCGCAGGAAAAAGAGCCGCTGGTCAAGGAAACGGCGGCGCACAATCTGCAGCTTTCGGGCGTCTCTGTGAAACTGCCGTCCGGCGCGCCGCTTTTGTCGGACGTGAATCTTTTAATCCGAGACGGCGAGCACGTGCTTTTGAAAGGCGCATCCGGTTCGGGAAAATCGACACTCCTCCGGGCGCTGGCGAGTCTCTGGCCGTATGCGTCGGGAAAAGTTACGGGACCTTCGCCTTCCGTTTCCATGTTTATCCCGCAACGGCCGTATATGCCGATGGGAACGCTCCGGGAAGCGGCGGCGTATCCGGGTGAGGGCGCGACGGATGAGGCGCTTTTGCCGCTCCTTTCCGCGGCGGGACTCTCGCATTTGGCTTCGCGTCTCGAAGAAGAAGCCGATTGGTCGCACGTCTTGTCTTTGGGCGAACAGCAACGCCTCGCCTTCGTCCGCATCTTCCTCCGTCGTCCGAAATGGGTTTTCCTGGATGAAGCAACATCGGCGATGGATGAAGACAGGGAAGCGAAGCTCTATGAAATGCTGACAAATCTCCCGGAAACGGCGGTCTTAAGCGTCGGCCACCGCTCGACTCTCGCGGCCTGGCACGAGAGGACGATACGAATAGAGGAGGGACGACTTAAATAGCGAGCAGTGAGCAGTTAGTAGTGAGTAGTGAGCAGTTCAGGTCGCGGCCTGCGGCCGCATTTTAATAATCGTCGCCGAGCTTTGCATGGCACTCACTGTCGCCTCGCGTCACTGCGTTCCTAAGGCTCCTGTTCGTTTGCACAAGGCGACACCGCTAAAGTCTGACGTCTGATTTCTGATGTCTGACGTCTCGAGCTCTATGAGACACCCGGAACTAAAAGCTAATGGCTAACAACTAATAACTATCTTGCGCCTGACACAAAAGCGAAGCACGCCTTCCAAATACAAGCAATCAAAAAGAAATCCATCAGCGCGGTGGATTTCTTTTCATTTGCGATTTTTATAAACTATGCTCATCGATACGCCGGAGGAGGTCTTCGGGCGTGATGGTTTCTTCCGTGTAGATTTTTGCGGCAGGATTGACCGCGTTCGGCACGGGATGATTCATCGCGATGATAATTTCGGCTTTTTGCGCGAGAGTTTCCGTTTCCGCCGGGCTCTCCGTTTCCAAGTAGGGGATTTGGTAGATATTCGCCGCTTCGCGAAGGAGGCTGCCGGTCGGCGCGTGGGCGAGGTGCGGGCGGTAGCCGGAGAGGAAGAGATGGCGGAGGAGGGTGATGGTGCGGGCGTCTTGGCCGAGGAGGAGGACGGGGCGGGGATCGATTTCTTGTTTCCGGTACGTGTCGAGGGAAAGATTTCCCGTGAAGGGATTTCGGTAGACGAGCGCGTCCAGGTGGAAAGCTTTTTGGAGATTCTCCGCCGTCAGGACGTCTTCCGGTTTGCCGTCGGCCAGGATGTGATGATCGGCCAAAATGACGAGGCGGCTGCACCATTTGGCGGCCATCGTGAGGTCGTGGCAAATCATGAGGACTGTTTTTCCGGCGGCGGCGAGATCCCGGCACAGGCGGAAAATTTCTTCTTGGTAGAGAAGGTCGAGCGCGGCGGTCGGTTCGTCCAGGAAGAGAATCGGCGTCTCTTGCGCGAGGACTTTGGCGAGCATGACGCGTTGTTTTTCGCCGCCGGAAAGGGCGCGAATGGGTTTGGCGGAAAAGGCGGTCGTCCCGGTGTAGGCCATCCATTTTTCGGCGATGGCTTCGTCGCTTTTGTTTTCTTTTTCCCACCATTTGAGGTAGGGATAGCGCGCCGAGAGCACGATTTCCTTGGCAGTGTAGGCGAAGGAGAGCTGGAAATCTTGCTGCATGAAGGCGATGCTTTTGGCGATTTCTTTATTGGAAAGCGTCTTCGTGTCGATGCCGCGTAGGGAAACGCGGCCGCCGGTCGGCGTGAGAAGTCCGCGGACGGCTTTGAAGAATGTGCTTTTTCCCGCGCCGTTCGGGCCCAAGAAACCGATGAATTCGCCCGGCTCGGCTGTGAGGGAGCAGCGGTCGAGCACGGTTTCCGTTTCCACGGAGAAGGAAATGTCTTTGACTTCCAAGAGGGCGCTCATCACGCATCACCTCCTTCTTTGCGCATGCGGCGGATGAGATAGAGGAAATAGGGGGCGCCGATGAGGGCGGTCATAATCCCGACGCGAATTTCGGCGGGTGGCGCAATGGTGCGGCCGAGGGTGTCGCAGAGGAGCAAAAAGAGTGCGCCGACGAGGGCGGAGGCGGGAATCAGGATGCGGTGGTCGGGCCCCATCAGCATGCGCGTGATGTGCGGGACGACGAGGCCGACGAAGCCGATCATGCCGGAGACGCAGACGGCGGTCGCGGTGACGAGCGATGCGGTAAAAAGAAAAATGCCGCGATAGAGGAGCACATTCATGCCGAGCGATTTCGCTTCGTTTTCGCCGAGCGCGAGCGCATTGAGATGGCGGGCGAGGAGGCAGAGGAGGAAAATGCCGAGCCCAATCGGAAGGACGGCGATTCCCACGTGTTCCCAGCGGCGGTAATCGAGGCCGCCGACCATCCAGAAAAGAAATTCGCGCAAATTGTATTCGTTCATAAAGGTGAGGAGGCCGTTTGTAATCGCGCCGAGAAACATGCTGACGGCGACGCCTGCCAAGAGGAGTGTCATGGGCGGGATGCGGCCGTGGCGGAATGTGAGGGCGAGCGCGGCGGCAACGGAAGCGAGCGCGCCGATGAGTGCGAACATGGGCATATAGTAGAGCGAGAGCGCGGTGAGGCCGAGGGAAATACAAATGACGGCGCCGAAAGACGCACCTGCCGACACGCCGATGATGCCGGGATCGGCGAGTGGATTGGCAAAGACGCCCTGCATGACGGCCCCGGCCGCAGCAAAAGCGGCTCCGGCCAAAATGGCAATGCAGACGCGCGGCATCCGGATAAACCAAAGCACGGCCCGCTGATCGGGCGCCGGCGCGGGGCCGTCGGGAGACAGCCCGAGCGCGCGGCTCCATTCATAGAAAATGGTATCGACAGAGACGGCAATCTGCCCCGTGTGCAAAGAAAACAGCACGGTCAGGACGAGGAGCGCCGTCATGGATAAAAGAAACAGCATTTTGGCTTTTGCGGAATGAAGCATGGAATGTCCTTTCTGGGAAATGAGCCGGGAGATGGAAAATGTTTTTCTCAGACCCGAGATAGTTATTAGCTGCTAGCTGTTAGCTATTAGTTTTGACAGGAAGCGGCTTCGCCGCATTTTATAAATCGTCGCCGTGGGCGACACCGCTTTTATCTAACGGCTAACAGCTAATAGCTAACAACTATCTTGCGCCTGACACATACAGCTTAGCAAAAATATCACGTTTCCCTCACCAAGATCACAATCTTCGTGATATAGTCCTCCGGATTTTCTGTCGTCCAGAAACTGCGGATGGGCGTGATGTACGCATCGCCCGCGATTTGGAAACCGTTTTCCGAAATAAAATCTTTCAGTGTGTCAATCGCTTCCGTGTAAATGGGATAGTCGCGCATTCTTTTATAGAGCGTCGCGTAAAGTCCCGCCGGTTTGATGAGGATGTCGTCGTACTCCTCCGGCTCGGTGACATCGGTGAAATAGCATGAATAATTCATATAGTTTCCGGCTTCCAGCGCCGCTTTCG
>CAVEYT010000113.1:0-5086 GCA_963619995.1 Acutalibacteraceae bacterium
ATTCGCGTCCCATCACCCGGCGCTTCGCGCCACCCTCCTCCAAAGGAGGGCTTGATAGGTGGCGGCCTTGTGCAAACGAACAGGAGCATTAGGAACGCAGTGACGCGAGGCGACTGTGAGTGCCATGCAAAGCTCGGCCGCATTTATAAAATGTCGCGAAGCGACACCTGTGCTCAATTCTCAATTCTCAAATCTCAATTCTTTCTTGCAAGAGCAAGACGCACGATGTGACACAAAAAGCGAAGCATCGTCTGACGTCTGATCGTCTGATGTCTGACTTCTTTGTCTCTATGAGACGCCCAAAACTAACAGCTAAAAGCTAATAGCTAACAACTATCTTGCGTCTGACGCAAAAAGTACAGCACACATATTTTACAAATTAGGAGGACTCCCTATGCGCGCCGGTGGTTTGGTGACGGATTTGTATCAGCTCACGATGTCAAACGGGCTTTTTTTGCTCGGGCAGCATGAGCGGCGGGTGGTGTTTGATCGATTTTATCGGACGAATCCTTTCGGCGGGACGTATACCGTGGTGGCCGGAATCGCCCATTTGGCCGAGTTTTTGACGCGGTTTCGGTTCGATCCGGAGGATATTTCCTATCTGTCCTCGCTTTCGATTTTTTCGGACGGTTTCTTGGACTATTTGAAAAATTTCCGATTCACCGGGGACATTTACGCGATGCCGGAGGGGACGGTGGCGTTTCCGGGCGAGATTTTGATGCGGATTCATGCGACGACGGCCGAGGCGATGATTTTGGAAACGGCGCTGTCGATGATTTTGAATCACGAGAGTCTCATCGCGACGAAGGCGCGGCGGATTCGGACGGTGGCGCCGAAGGACACTTTGATGGAATTTGGGCTTCGGCGGGCGCAGGGGCATTCCGCGGGACTTTGGGGCGCCAGGGCCGCGATGATCGGCGGGTTCAATGGGACGAGCAATGTGGAGGCCGGGAAACGGTTTGGCATTCCGGTGCTGGGGACGATGGCGCACAGCTGGGTCATGAGTTTTGCGACGGAGGCGGAAGCGTTTTGGCGCTATGCGGAGCTCTACGGAAACAATTTGATTTTGCTGGCCGATACCTACGACGTCTTGGGAAGCGGCGTGCCGAATGCGATTCGCGTTTTCCAAAAATTGCGCGAGGAAGGGCGGCTGCCCGCGAAGTACGGGATTCGGATCGACAGCGGCGATTTGTCGTATTTGTCGCGGGAAGCGTCGAAACTCTTCGCGGCGGCCGGTTTCCCCGACGCGATCATTTCCGGGTCGAACGATTTGGATGAATACGCGATCGCTTCGCTCAAGGAGCAGGGCTGTACGGTGTCGTCCTGGGGCATCGGGACGCGCTGCATCACGGCGGACGGGACGCCGGCCTTGGGCGGTGTGTACAAAATGTGCGCGCGCGAAAATGCGGACGGGTCGTGGGAGCCGGTGATGAAAATTTCCAATGACATTGCGAAGATTACGAATCCGGGCGTGAAGGATGTGTGGCGTTTCTATCACAAAGACAGCGGAAAAATCATCACGGATCTCATGTGTCTCGCAGAGGAAACCGCGCCGTCGGGCGGGGATTTCCTGATCACGACGGAGCAGGCGAGGTGGCGGCAAAAATCGCTGGCGGCCGGGACGTACACGGCGCGCTCGCTGTTGCAGCCTATCGTGACGCGCGGAGAGATCGCGCCGCTCCCTTCGCTTTCGGAGACGATGGCGTATGCGGAGCGGGAGGCGGAGACGCTCTGGCCGGAGACGAAGCGCCTCTGGAATCCGGAAGCGGTGGAAATCAATTTGTCGGATCCGCTGCAGGCGCTAAAAAATGGTATAATAGAGAAACATATTAAAAAAGAAAAAGTTTGATTCTTCAAGGAAACGAAAGAGGTGTGCGTATGAAGAAACAAATCGGTGCTTTGGCGTTGTCGCTCGCGCTTTTGACGGGGATTTCCGCATCGGCGGACGACTTGGTATTGCCGCTCGGCGAGACGCTTCCGCTCGGAAAAGACGTCACGGTGTGGAACGGCCACGACGGGTATCTGGGGAAAGTCGCGGAAAAATTTTTGGCCGATCCGGAATTTGTGAAAACGCTGACGGAAAATATGAAGAAAACGGATTTCTTTAAAGACGGAGATGTAAAGACGGTCGAGGCCTTTGCCGCGTCTGCGACCGATGTCATGCAGCGCAGCCGTTTCTACCAGCTTCGCACGATGAAGGACGGCGTGATGCACATGGCGATCGCGCTGTCGATTCCCTGCGACGTCAAGCTGTCGGAGGAGCAGAAAGCGCTTTTGGATGAGCGAGCGGATGCGATTTCGTCTTTGGAAGTGGAAGATAATCAGGAAATTTTGGACGAGGCGAAAAATTGGAATGCCGCCGTCAAGGAGTCGTCCGAAAAATCCGGCCGCTCGCACGGGATTTCCTATCGCTCGGGGAAAATCGTCATGACGCCGGAATTCGAAGGTTTCCGCGTGCCCGTTTTCCTGTATTGGATCAACACGGAGAAAGAGGGAAAGACGACAGTCAGCTTCGTTTTCACGAATCAGACGTCGGGGAAAATTTTTGAGCCGCTTTTGCATGCGGCGGTGGGGGATATGAAATGAAGATGAAGAAACAGTGGGCGCTCGTGGCGCTTTCGGGACTTTTGGCATTCTCTTCCCTTCCGGCGGCGGCCGAAGATGCGCCTTTGGCGGGGACGGGGAGCGCGGGCGGATCGTCTGTCGAAGCCGATGCGCCGGCGCCATCTCTGCCCGGCGTCGATTTCACCATGTGCCCGGGGCTTTCGGAGAATTTCAAACTTTCGCCCGAAGCGGAGTTCGTCGTCATGCGAAATCCGAAATCCGCGGAAGCGCTTCCCGTGGGGCAGATTTGCCTGACAGAAAAAGACGTCGACATGACGGCGCATGTATTTTCCTTTACGACGCACGCGCCGGAAGTGGCCGATGCGCTGGACGGGGTCTTTGCTTCGGATGAAAATGGAAACGTGGGCAAAGAATGCGTCGAGGCGTTGAAAGTTTTCAATGAGAAATTGGTCGGCCTCCCGATTGCGGCCAATATGGGCATTCTGAAAGCGGTGGAGGGCCTTCGCGCCGCGACGGGCGAGGACATTCCGTATTCGCTTTTCTACACGGATTTCCGCGCCGTGGAATCGCTCCATTTGCTGCGCGCGCCGGTACGGATCGCGACGACGGGCGTCAGGTTGTACCTCTATGCGGACGGCTGGGTCCTTCCGATGTATGTGAAAGCGTATGTATGGCAGGAAGACGGCGGCTATCGCTTCCTTTTGACGGAGATGGCCGATGCCGAAAAGGATGCTTTGCTTAAAGCGTCGGACGCCCTGGCGATTACGGCGGCGGCACGCTGATATGAAGAAATTTTCGGCGGCGCTCGCGCTTTTGGCGGCTCTTTCCGCCGCGCCTCTTGCGATGGCGGATACGCTTTCCGTGGACGGGCTGGGCTCGTTTCCTTTTGAAGATGTCCGCGTGACGGATGCGAAAGGGACGGCCGTTCTCTCGATGATTCGCCGCAGCATGGAAAGTCCGAAGCAGCAGGAAACGAAGCGGACGGCGCTCTTGCGTTTCCTGACCGTCCCCGAGGGGATGCGGCTCCGCAATGAAAACGGGGTGTCGGCGATTGAGAATCTCCGTGTCTGGCAGCTCGTGCGGGACAATGCACATGGGACGTACACGATGCTCGTCTTCGCGTTTTCCGGCGACCGAGAGACGTTGTTTCCCAAAAATGCGAAGAAAGCGGCAGATTTCTGGGAGCACGCGTTTTCGGGCGACGCGGAGCATCTTGCGAAATGGGATCCGGTGACGCGGCCCGCATTTTTGGAAGATTTCCGAAAAGAAGCGCTGGCGGCCGCCGCGGATAAATCCGGCGACATGCCGAAGCTGCACATTTTGGATGCGTCGTCGTGGAAACCGTTTCACAATCAGGACGGCAGCGTGCGCTGGCAGCAGAATGTGAAATTCACGCTGACCGGCGAAAACGGTTTCGTCACGCCCTCTTGGTATGAATCCGTCCTGTATCGGACGAGCGACGGGCGCTACTACTTCCTCCTCTTCCTCGGCAGCCATCAATCGGCCGAAATGCTGGAAGATTCCATTTTGCAAGCGCTCTATCGCATAGAAAGGAGCGGCGTATGAAAAGGAAATACGGGCTCGCATTTCTTTTGGCGGCGGCGCTCGCGTGGCCGGTGGCGGCGGAACCTTTGCAAGAGGCAGCGGGGAAAGTCCTGCCGCCTTCGATGACGCTCACCGCTCTTTCGGGAGAGAGAAGCATCTCGTTTCAGGGAGAAACGTTTCCGTACCAAGCCTGGCAACTTTTGATGCGGGGACGGGAGAAAGATCCCGTCTTGGCCGGCTACGTCTTCGAGGCGGAGATCGTGGCGGCCGATCATGCCGAGCTCGCCCCCTTCTTTCATTACGGTCTCACGAAAGACGACTATCGCGGCCTTTCCGAAGTGAATAAAGCTTTCTTTGATACGGCGTCTCCGCTGCACCGGGCATTACTCCAATCCGTTTCCGATTGGGCGGACGCCATGATGGGCGGCGCGGACGCGCATTTGCAGACGACGCTCTCCGATCTGGAGCCCATCCGCCGCGTCTCCGGCACAAAATCCATTCTCTACACCGCCGGTGCACGCCTCACATTTTCCTCCGAAGGCATCATCCTGCCGCTCTACGCCAAAGGTTTCCTCTATCGCGACGGAAACTCCTATCGCGGCCTTCTCCTCCTCGCGCCGGACGAAAGCAAACGCCCGCTCTCGTACGCGATGGAAGACATGGCCATTGAAGCGGCCGATGCGGCAGCGGCGCGGGAACGGAACGTTTTCATCGAAAATTTGAGTCGCTGAGGAAACGTTTTCACGTTTTCTCATCAAATTTTTTATAGAAAATCACGCGGGGAGATTTCTTTTTTGCACCTTTCGGTGCGATTGGTTCCGCTTCGCGGAATGCGCCTGACGGCGCGGAATTATGTTGCTACGCAACATGCGGCATTCGCCGCTTATCACGCGGGGAGATTCTCTGCTTTCGCCATTCGGCGATGAATCACGCGGAGAGATTCCCCGCAGAACTCCTGTCGCGATCTACTTTCTTT
>CAVEYT010000114.1:0-5039 GCA_963619995.1 Acutalibacteraceae bacterium
TTCTTGGCTTTGATTGTCACATCGTGCTTCTGGCTCTTGCAAGAAAGAATTGAGAATTGAGATTTGAGAATTGAGCACAGGTGTCGCTTCGCGACATTTTTAAAATGCGGCGAAGCCGCCACCGCCCCTCAATTCTGTCAGCAGAAACTTTTTCAACGCAAACGCCGCAAAAGAAAGAGGCACACAAGTTGTGCCCCTCAATTCCCAATTCTGTTTTACCTTTTTTACATTAAAAATTGCGGCGGAGCCGCTCCGCTTTCCCTCAATTCTGTCAGCAGAAACTTTTTCAACGCAAACGCCGCAAAAGAAAGAGGCACACAAGTTGTGCCCCTCAATTCTC
The DNA here is from genome assembly GCA_963619995.1 of Acutalibacteraceae bacterium. GTDB lineage: Bacteria > Bacillota > Negativicutes > Veillonellales > Dialisteraceae > UBA1822. Next base: position 341 of record CAVEYT010000114.1, read on the forward strand.
AATTCTGTTTTACCCTTTTCACATCCTCCTCAATTTGCGCGCGCAGCGCTTCCGGACTCTCGAATTTTTTCTCGCCGCGGAGGCGTTTTATGAATTCCACGGCGAACGGTTTGCCGTAAATTGTTTCGTCAAAATCCAAAATGAATGTCTCGACGGTGCGCGTCTCGTTTCCGAACGTGGGATTTGTCCCGATATTCGTCACGGCGGACAGTTTCACGCCGCCGACTTCGACTTTTGTCGCGTAGACGCCGTCCGCCGGGAGGATTTGATTTTCGGAAACGGACAGATTCGCCGTGGGAAATCCCAAGAGCTCGCTGCCGCGCCGAAATCCTTTTGTGACGTCGCCGGTAAGACGATACGGTCGTCCCAGAAGCTCGGCCGCTGTCCGGACATCGCCTTTTTGCAAGAGTGCTCGAATTTCCGTGCTGCTGACAACGCGGCCGCCGATGGCTTCCGACGTCAAAAGCGGGAGGATCCGGAACGGCACGTTTCGTTTTTCAAAATACGCCGAAAGCAGCGCGGGCGTCCCGGCGGCGTCTTTTCCGAATGTGAAATTTTCGCCGCACACGAGACCGGCGAGCGTCGGCACCGCGGCGAGATCGGCCAAAAATGTTTCCGGACTCTCCGCCAAAAAATCTCGCGTCACCGGAAGCGAGACGACGATTTCCACGCCGAGCGCCGCCATGAGCTGCGCCTTCTCCGCCTCCGTTTCCAGCACGACAAAAACCCGCTCCGGGAACAAAATCGTCGCCGGATGCGGGGAAAATGTGACGACGCCGAGCTTGGCGTTTTGCAATCTCGCCAGCTCTTTCGCCGCCGCCAAAATTTTTTGATGTCCCAAATGGAAACCGTCGAAGAAACCCATCGCAAAGACGACGGGTGTCGGCGGAAGCGCCGCGAATGTATGTACCTTCTTCATTTCAATTCCAAACTTTTTTCGGATGCAGGACGCCGCCCGCGACGGTCCCCATCCCTAAAAATCGTTCGCCGCAGGAAACGGCCGCCATGCCGTCCGCAGCGCCGCGCCGCGAAAGCCGCTGCCCCAGCAAAAACCGCGCCGCTTCCCTCTCGCCGAGCGCGACCGCCGGCACATCGGTCAAAAACGCTTGCGGCGACAAGACCGCCTCCTCCGGCTGCTCTCGAATTTCCTCTATCGTCCGCGCCTCGGAGATGAAAAAAGGCCCCAATTTCGTGCGCGTCAAAAAACTCATTGTGAGCGGCGAGCCCACCGCGCGTCCCAGATCCCGGCCCAGCGCACGGACATACGTCCCCGAAGAGCACGTGACGGAGAGACGCAAATACGGCGGCGCGACCTCGCGAATAAATAAATCGTAAATTTCAATCGTCTTTGCCGGAAGCGCAAACGTTTCCCCCTGCCGCGCCAAATCATACGCCCGGCGCCCATTCACTTTTTTCGCCGAATAGCGCGACGGCACCTGCTCGATGGTGCCTAGGAAACGCTTCGCCGCCGCCTCCCAGACCGCCGCGTCGGCCACCGGCTCCCCGCGCGAAAGAATTTGACCGGAGACGTCTTCCGTATCCGTTTCCAGCCCCATCAAAAATTCCGCCTCATACGTCTTCGTGTGAAGCGGCATGTATTCGATGAGTCCGGCCGCGCGCCCCAGAAAAACGGGAAGGACGCCCGCCGCCAGGGGATCGAGCGTCCCGCCGTGGCCGATTCGTTTCTGTCCGTAAATGCGGCGCAAATCAGCCACCACATCAAAAGACGTCATGCCCGGCGGTTTCAAGACATTGACGATACCGTCCATCAAAGATATTTCTCCGCCGCCGCAAAGAGCCGCGCCCGCGCTTCCGAAAGCGAACAATCCAGCGTGCAACCGGCCGCGCGCACATGACCGCCGCCGCCGAATTCGCCCGCCATCGCCGCCACATTCGCGTATTCCCGCGAGCGCAAAGAGACGCGCGTCCGCTCCTCCGATTCGTACTTCAGCAGCACCGCGAGCTCCACGCCCTCCAATTTGCGCGGAATATCCGCATAGTAATCCGAATTTTCCCCGTCCATCTCCATGGAGGCGGCATCGAGCTCCGCCATCGCCAGTTTCCCGTCATACCCGCGCGAAAGCGTCCCGATCACGCGCCGCGAGACCTCCATCGTCGCCTCGGTGACCACGTCCAAATGATTGGAAATGAAAGCCGGCTTCGCGCCCCGCTCCACCAATTTCGACGCCATCAAGAGCGTGTGCGCCGACGTATTGGAAAATTTGAAGAAACCGCTGTCCGTCCCGAGGCCCATGTAGAGCGCGTTCAAAGCGTCCTCGTCGAGCGGCAGATCATATGTGAAAGCCAGCTCCGCCACCATTTCGCACGCCGCCGCGTAATCCGCCTCCAGCCACAGGAAATCCGTATATCCCTCGTTCGTCCCGTGATGATCGATGCAAAGCGTCGGCACACGGGGAAAATCGAAATCCCCGCCGCGCGCCAAATTCGCCAAATCCGTGAAAATCATCGCGTCATACACCGCGCCCGCCGGAATCTCCGTGCCGATTTCCTTTGCGCTCGGGATGAACGACAGATAGGACGGCACCGGATCGCCCAGCACCGCGTCCGCCCGTTTCCCCATCGCACGCAAAAGATTGCGAAGCGCCACGAGCGAGCCGACGTCATCCCCGTCCGGATGCACATGCCCCACGAGCAAAAACGCCGTATGCTCCGCAAGAAACCGATACGCCTCAGCCTTCCCGATTCGCTCCATCATCGGCCTCCTCTCCCGCGCCCGCCGGGATCACCTTCTTCAAAAGCCCCTCGATGTGCATGCTGTAATCGAGCGACGTGTCCTCTTTGAATGCAATCGACGGCGTGTGATACGTGTGCAGCGTCTTTCCCAGCTCGCGCCGAATGAAACCCTTCGCTTTGTCCAAAGCCGCCAGCGACGCCTCCTTTTCCTCCGGTTTCCCGAAAAGACTCACAAAGACCGTCGCATCGCGCAAATCCGCCGTCAGTTTCACGCCCGTCACCGTCACGAAACCCAGCCGCGGATCCTTCACGTCCGTCAGCAAGAGGCGGCCCACCTCCTGCTTGATAAATTCCTGGATTTTCCGCACACGCAGCTCAGACATCTTGCTCGTTTCCTTTCTTGGAAACCTCGACCACCGCGCCCTGTTTCTCCGCTTCGAGACGCTCCTCCTCCGTCATCCCGTCCCCGTCCAATACAATCTTGACGCCCATCGTTTCCAACATTTCATCAATCGTATGCGTCATTTTCACAAGCTGTGCCATCAGATATGATCCTCCCAGACATACACCACTTTTTTACGCCAAAGCCGCCAGATAAAAGTCGCCGCCGTCCACACCGCGGAGACACCCAGCAACACGGCGGACGGAATCTCGTCCATCCCCGCCTTCAAAGCCACCAAATCCGGCGTGTGCACCGACGGAATCACCGTGACATACGCCGAAAAATAAATCGCAATCGCAAAGAACGACGCCGCATACGCCGCCGCCAGCCCCGAGACCGGATAGCGGCTTCGCGTCAGGAAAAACGACCCCAGAAACAGAATCCCCGTCGCGACGAGAGACATCCAGAAATACCCATTCATCTCCCAAGCCGCCCCGAGCTCTGCCTGCAACGCGAAAACGAAAATCACATAGAGCAAAGCCGACAGACAGCTTGCCACCAGAAACGCCGCGCGCAGCCTCTCTCCCAAAGGATTCACGACCTTCACCGCGCCGTAGAGCGACCCGATCTGGAAACAGGCCAGCACCGTCCAAAGTCCGCCGCAAACACCGGCCACCGAGAACAAGTTTCCCGTCAAAAGATACGTCCCCAAAAGCCCCGTCAAAAAGAGCGAAAGAAACGAAAACAGCGCCAGCCCCTTCATCATGACCGCCGAGCGGAAGACACCGGGCAAAAACGCCGCCGAAAGCCGCAGCACCGCGCCCGCCCCCACGAGGCAAAGCATGACGACATACCATTTCTGCACGCCCATCCGCGTCACGTCCGGCAATGTCAGAAACAGCATATAGAAACCGATGTAAAACCAAAGCTCGTTTCCGTCCAGCCCCGGTTTCAAAAGCGACAAAAGCGCCCCGCGCTCCTCGCCGTCCCGAGCCGCGACCGGCGCCGCGAGACAAACGCCCCAGTCCGCCGCTTCCAAAATGAAATATAAAGAAAAGAAACAAGACGGCAAAAGCATCGCCAATACGACAGGATCCATAAGAGTCTCCTTTATTATCAATGTAAGGGAAGAGAAAATCAGTTAGCAATGAGCAATTAGCAGTTAGCAGTCGAGGCAAAACTTTCCGGATCTTCCGTTTTGCGGCAAAGGAAAAATCTTACTCTGCTTCTGTGAAATTATTCGTACAATACCGCTTACATTATACCACATGCCATTGCCTGTTAGGTGTTAATTCCGGGCGTCTCATAGCAGTCAAAACGTCAGGATTAAAAAGTTAGCAGTGAGTAGTGAGTAGTGAGCAGTGCAGGTGTCGCCTTCGGCGACGATTTTAATAAATGCGCCGGAGGCGCCACAAATTAGCCTTCTTCAGGAAGAAGGTGCCCCGCAGGGGCGGATGATGGTTCCTCTATGTGAAGAAAAAACAGAGCATCGCAGGCGCGTATAACAAATGCGCCGCAGGCGCCACAAATTAGCCCTCTTCGGGAAGAGGGTGGCACGAAGCGCCGGGTGCACTTGTCAATATATTTTGGACACAAAAATGAAAATAATGGACACGAAATGAT
>CAVEYT010000115.1:0-5015 GCA_963619995.1 Acutalibacteraceae bacterium
AAGCCTTTTCAAGCCCTACCAAGCCTTTATCTCTATGTGACAACCGGTCAACGGTTAACGGAAAACGGAAAACGGAAAACGGATCACAGCCATTCCCTCTTCCCTCTTCCCTCAAAAAAAATCCCCTCCGCCAATGTGAGGGGAAATTTTTTTATAAATGCGCGACCGTCCGCGTCCGTCCCAAATCCGCCGTCATTTGCAAATCCTCTTTCGGATCGCGGCCGCCCGTCGTGAGATACCCGCCGACCATGATGCCATTGAGCCCGCCGCTCAGCGCGTATGGTTGCAACGTCCTGAGATTCACTTCGCGACCGCCGGCCGTGCGGATGAGCGCTTTGGGAAGCACGAAGCGGAACATCGCAAAGGCGCGCAAAACTTCGAGCGGCGGCAGGCGGCGATTCGTGTAGAAAGGCGTCCCCTTCACCGGATTCAAAATGTTCAGCGGCACCGAATCGATGTGGAGTTTCTTCAAATGAAACGCCATCTCCACCCGTTGCTCCGGCGTCTCGCCCAGCCCGATGATGCCGCCCGAGCAGACGCGAATCCCGGCTTCCTGCGCCGTGTGAATGATGTCTTCCTTGTCTTCCATCGTATGCGTCGTGCAAATTTCAGGAAAATAGGACGGCGACGTCTCGATATTGCAATGAATCCGCGTAATCCCGGCCTCCTTGAGCCGCACGGCCTGCTCCTTCGTGATGAGTCCGAGCGAGCAACACACTTCGATGCCCACCTCTTCGCGAATCGTTTTCACGACGTCCAAAATTTCTTCAAATTCATTCGGATTGTCCTGGTTGCGCCCGCTCGTGACGAGAGAGAAACGCACCGCACCGGCCTCCTTTGCTTTCTTCGCGGCCGCTACGATTTCCTCCTTCGGCAAGAGCCGATACACCGTCGCGCCCGTCTTGTAATGACCGGACTGCGCGCAGAATTTGCAATCCTCGGCGCAATGTCCGCTCCGCGCATTGATAATCGCACAAAAATCCACGGCGTTTCCATTAAATTTCTGCCGAATCTTATCCGCCATCGCCAAGAGCAGCATCGTGTCCTCGTCCCTAGCCGTCACGAGCGAAAGCGCCTCTTCCTTCGTAATCTCTCCGCCGCCCAGCACCTTCTCCGCCAGCCGGATGATCTCCGCGCAAGAATTTTCCATCCCTGTCTCCCCTTCCCGGAAATATGATTAATGAAATTTCAAATTGTTACCACGTCGGAGATTATAAAGCAAACAATCGAATGTGTCAATTTGTTTTCTTTCCGGCGTTTACAATGATGTCACATAGCAAGATAGCTTTTGGGAAAGGAGATGAGAGATGAGGGGCTCGGCTTTTCCCCTTTTCCCTTCACCGGCACTTTCAATAAACCGCCGAGTGCTGATAGAGATGAGAAATGCGAACAAAGTGCCAAAAGCGAAGGATCCCCAAAGCTTGCCACTCATCTCTATCTTGCAAAATTTTCCGTTGCAAACGCCGCAAAAACAGAGCAATCCAAAAGTCCGCCCCTCATCTCTATCTTGCAAAAGATTTCCATCGCAAATGCCGCCAAAGCATAGCAATCCAAAAGTCCTGCCCCTCATCTCTATCTTGCAAAAGATTTTCATCACAAATGCCGCAAAAATAGAGCAATCCAAAAGTCCTGCCCCTCATCTCTATCTTCCAAAAGATTTTCATCACAAATGCCGCAAAAATAGAGCAATCCAAAAGTCCTGCCCCTCATCTCTATCTTCCAAAAGATTTTCATCACAAATGCCGCAAAAATAGAGCAATCCAAAAGTCCTGCCCCTCATCTCTATCTTCCAAAAGATTTTCATCACAAATGCCGCAAAAATAGAGCAATCCAAAAGTCCTGCCCCTCATCTCTATCTTCCAAAAGATTTTCATCACAAATGCCGCAAAAATAGAGCAATCCAAAAGTCCTGCCCCTCATCTCTATCTTCCAAAAGATTTTCATCACAAATGCCGCAAAAATAGAGCAATCCAAAAGTCCTGCCCCTCATCTCTCATCTCTTTATTGTCAATCTTGCATTCCACCCTACGTTATCATATAATACCTTTGTCGACTTTCCTGTATTTGACAAATAGACAATCGGAGGACCATTATGACAAAAGAAAATGTAATCCCGAAAGGCGAGCGCGGAGCCAAGGAACTTGTGCTCTTCGGGCTTTTCACCGCGCTGATTGCCATCGGCGCTTTTATCCGCGTGCCGGTGCCGGTGTGTCCCTTCACGCTCCAGCTCCTTTTCACCACGCTCGCCGGACTGCTCCTCGGCAGCCGAAACGGCGCGTTTTCCGTCGCGCTCTATGTGCTGCTGGGACTGGCCGGTGTCCCCGTTTTCACTGAAGGCGGCGGTCCCGCATATATTTTCCAGCCCACATTCGGCTATCTGATCGGTTTTGTCGCGGGCGCGTGGCTCACCGGAAAACTCGCTGAGAAAAGCGATTTCTCTTTTTCCAAGACGCTCGGCGCCTCGCTCGCCGGTCTCCTCGTCGTGTATCTTTTCGGCATGGCTTACGTCTACGTCATCAATCGTTTCTATCTGGAGACGCCGATTGGCATCTGGCCGCTCGTCCTCTACTGTTTCCTCCTGGCCGTCCCCGGCGACCTCTGCCTCTGTATCCTCGCCGCGACGCTGGCGAAACGTTTGCGGAAAGCGATAGGAAACTAAGGCTCTGCCCCTTCCTTTTCCATTTCACATCGGACCGTAATCCGTTGACCGCTGACCGTTGACCGTTGACCGTTCGTCACATAGCAAGATAGTAATTAGCTTCCAGTTGTTAGCTATTAGACAAAAGCGGTACGCGCTTCGCGCGATTTTATAAAATGCGGCGCAGCCGCTTCCGATCCAAACTAACAGCTAAAAGCTAACGACTAATAACTGTCTTGCGCCTGAGAACAAAAGCTGCTCACGCACGGTTCACGGTTCACGGATAACGGACATTGCAAAGCATCCCATCAAGGAGAAAAATATGAGCAAAGGAATCTTCATCACCGGCACCGATACCGACATCGGCAAGACCTATGTGACCGCACTTCTTGTGAAGACGCTGCGGGAGGCCGGGTACGACACCGGATATTACAAAGCGGCCGTGAGCGGCGCAGCGACCGTCGCCGAATCGGACGCGGGATTTGTGAATCGTTTCGCGGGCATCGGCGAGCCCGAAGACATGCTGCTGTCCTATCTGTACCGGACGCCCGTTTCCCCGCATCTCGCCGCGCGGCTCGAAGGCCATCCTTTGGAAAAAGAGGAAATTTTGAAAGCCTGGGCGCGCGTCACCGCCGCCTATCCCTATGTGGCCGTCGAAGGCTCCGGCGGCATCGTCTGCCCGCTCCGCCACGATGAGACCGCGACGTATTACCTCGAAGACATCGTTTCCTGGCTGCGCCTCCCCGTCCTCGTCGTCGCCTCTGCCGGTCTCGGCACCATCAACCACGTCGTCACCACTTGCGAATATATCAAAAATCGCCGGTTTCCCATCCGGGGCATCCTGCTCAATCACTGGACCGGCGGCGTCATGGAAGAAGACAACGTGAAAATGATCGAAGAGCTCACCGGCGTCCCCGTCCTCGCGAAAGTGCAAGACGGCGACACACGCCTTGCCTGCGACGCGAAACTTCTCGCGGAATGCTTTGGAAACATTTGAAAGGAAATCATCATGTGTGAAACAATCGATTGGCAAAAAGAAGATGCCGCCCACATCTGGCATCCGGCCATGCAAATGAAAGACAACGAAGTGTTCCCGCCCGTCGTCATCGACCACGCCAAGGGCGTCTACCTCTACGGCACGGACGGAAAAGCCTATCTCGACATTATTTCCTCTTGGTGGTGCAATCTTTTGGGCCACGCCAATCCCGAAATCAATGCCGCTTTGAAAGCGCAAGTCGACGAACTCGAGCACGTCATTTTTACGAATTTCACCCACAAACCGGCCATCGAGCTCGCCCGTGAACTCACGCAGCTCCTCCCCGCCGGTCTCACAAAATTCACCTACCACGACAATGGATCCTCCGCCGTCGAAGCCGCGATGAAAATGGCATTTCAATACCAATACCAGACCGGCCGGCCGGAGAAAACCCGTTTCATGTGCCTGCCCGAATCCTATCACGGCGAGACCATCGGCGCGCTCTCCGTCGGCTCCATGGACGTCTACGCCAAAATTTTCCATCCGCTTTTGATGGAGAACATCCATTTCGACGGCCTCGACTGCTACCGCTGCCCCTACGGCAAGACGCGCGAGACCTGCGACGTCGAATGCTTCGAAAGCGCCGAAGCCGCCTTCCGCGCGCACGGAAAAGAGACCGCAGCCATGATTGTCGAGCCCGTCCTCCAAGGCGCCGCCGGGATGCGCATCTACCCCGCCGAATACCTGCGCCGCCTCCGCGCCCTTTGCGACGAATACGGCGTCCTTCTCATTGACGACGAAATCGCCGCCGGGTTCGGCCGCACAGGGAAACTTTTCGCCATCGAGCACGCGGGCATTTCCCCGGACATTCTCTGCACGTCCAAAGGCCTCACCGCCGGCTACATGCCCATGTCCCTCACCGTCACGACCGACGCCGTCTACGACGCATTCTACGACGACTACGGCACCCACAAAGCCTTCGTCCACAGCCACACCTACGCCGGAAACCCCATGGCCTGCGCCGTCGCCCTCGCCGTTTTGAAGATCCTAAAACGCGATCACATTTTGGAAAAAGTCAACGAAAACGGCGCCTATCTCCACGACGCTCTCGAAAAAGCTTTGGGAAACCATAAAAACGTCGGCGAAATTCGCCACATCGGCCTCATCAACGCCATCGAGCTCGTCGAAGACCCGAAAACGAAGAAACCGTTTGACAGCGCAAAACGCATCGGCTGGCACATCTTCCGAAAAGCCATGCAAAAAGGCCTCGTCCTCCGCCCCATGGGCGACGTCATCTATTTCAATCCGCCGCTCAATATCGAAAGGAACGATTTGGACAAGGCCGTCATATTGTGCAAAGAGGCGGTCGAGGAAGTATTGGGGTGAGAGATGAGAGATGAG
>CAVEYT010000116.1:0-5011 GCA_963619995.1 Acutalibacteraceae bacterium
AAACGTTTTACGAACATAGAGCGAGTAAAAGGCAAACATCGCTTCGCTCGTTTGCGAGAGGCGTCGCCTGCGGCGACATAAAAAATGCGGCCGGAGGCCGCTACAAATTAGCTTTCTTCCCGAAGAAGGCTTGACAGGAATGCGCTTCGCGCATTTGTTATACGCGGCTCCGCCGCATTTAATTAAATCGTCGCCGGAGGCGACACCTGAACTGCTAATTGCTAACTACTAACTGCTAACTTTTACGTCTGACGTCTCGACCTCTATGAGACGCCAAAAACTAACAGCTAACAGCTAATAGCTAATAGCTAACAACTATCTTGCGCCTGAGGCCAAAAGCCGAGCAAGCCCCATCTCTCATCTCTATCAGCAGAAAGTTTTTCATCACAAATGCCGCAAAAGAAAAGCAGCATCCGGCTTGGCCCCTCATCTCTATCTTTCGAAAGTTTTTGGCGCAAACGCCACCCAAGCGAAGAACTCACAAAGCTAAGCTTCTTTCATTTTCACAAAGGAGAAACAGAATGGAAAAAAGATACATGTCAGCATTTCTCATCGCGGCGCTTGCCGTTTCTTGCATGACCGGCTGCGGCGGGAAGAAACAGGCGGAGGTGACGGCCGCGCCTTTGGTGAAGACGATGGTGGCGTTTGCGGATACGACCGGGGAGACGCGGACGTTTTCCGGGACGGTGCATGGGCATTTTGAGTCGGCTTTGGCGTTTCAGGTCGGCGGGCGGATCATGCATCGGTACGTGCAATCCGGCGATCGGGTGACGGCGGGGCAGGCGCTTTTCGAGGTGGACTCGAAGGACGCGACGGAGCAGAAGGCGGCGGCGGATGCGGCCGTGGTCTCGGCGCGGGCGCAGTATGATTTGGCTTCATCGACGCTTCGGCGTTACAAAGGGCTGCACGATGCGGATGCCATTTCGGATTTGGCGATGGACCAGGTGCAAAATTCTTACGATTTGGCGGCGGCGCAGCTCGACCAGGCACAGGCGGCGGCGGCGCGCGCGGAAAATAATTTGTCAAATACGATTCTCGTCGCGGACCGGGACGGGATCATCGGGCAGACGCTCTATGAGGTCGGGCAGGTGGTCGCAGCCGGGACGCCGGTGACATATCTCGTGGACGATTCGCAGATGGAGGTGCGGATTTCCCTGACGGAGAAACAGTATGGGACGTACAGCGTCGGGATGCCGTGCAAAGTCACGTTCTGGGCGCTGCCGGGCGTTTCCGTATCCGGCATCCTGAGTGAAAAAGCGGCGTCGCCGAATACGTCGACGGGGACATATGACGCGAAAATCACGCTGACGGACGCGCCGAAATTGTCCGTCGGGATGACGGCGGAGGTGACGTTTGCGGAAACGGGCGCCGGAAAGGAAACGCTGTACATTCCGCTGTCGGCCATCGCGGGCTCGGAGAAGGAGCCGGCCGTCTGGGTCGTCAAAGACGGGAAGGTCACGCTTGTCCCGGTGAAGACGGGATCGTACGGCGCCGATACGGTGGAAATCAAGTCGGGCGTCCAAAAGGGCGATCGCATTGTGACGGCCGGCGGGCAGAAGCTGCATGAAGGCGAAGAGGTACGGATATGAAAGGGCTGAATATGGCGGAATGGGCGATTCGGCACAAATCGATCGTCTATTTCTTCATCATTTCCATCATCATCGGCGGGATGTGGTCGTATTTCCATCTGGGGCGCAGTGAGGACCCGAGCTTTACGATTCGCCAGGCGGTGGTGACGGCGGCATGGCCGGGCGCGTCGGCCGAGGAAATCACGCGGCAGGTGACCGATCCGCTCGAGAAAAAATTGCAGGACACGAAGGGGCTCGATTATCTCCGCAGTGTGACGCACGACGGCAAGACGGTGATTTACGTCCATTTGAAGGACGAGGTGCCGACGGCGGAGGTGCAGACGCGCTGGCACGAGGTCCGCAATATGGTCTCCGATGTGTGGAGCTCGCTTCCCGCGGGCGTGTACGGGCCGTACATCAATGACCGTTTCGATGATGTGTACGGGTCCATCTACGCGCTGACGGGCGACGGTTTCTCGTATGAAGAAAAGCGCCAATACGCGGAGAAGATGCGGCAGAAGCTGCTCGCTGTCGACGATGTGCAAAAAATCGAGCTCTTGGGCGTGCAAAAGCAGACGATGTACATCGAGATGGATCAAAATAAACTCGCGTCTTTCGGCATGAGTCCGTCGCAAGTCTTCCAGCTGGTGCAGCAGCAGGGCATGATGATGCCGTCCGGCACGATTCATACGGACACGAGAAATGTCGCGCTCCGCGTGGAAGGTCTCATCGGCACGAAGGAAGCGTTGGAAAATCTGCCGATTCACGTCGGCGAGAGATCGTTCCGCCTGGGCGACGTCGCGCGCGTGACGCAAAGTTACGAAGAGCCGGAGACGGCGCTCATGTATTTCAATGGGAAACCGGCCGTCGGTGTCGCGATTTCCATGACGCCGGGCGGAGACAATCTAAAACTCGGCAAAAATCTCGAAAAAGCGGTGGCGGAGATTCGTGCCGATTTCCCCGTGGGGCTCGATGTCGATCTCGTCGCCGACCAGCCGAGCGTCGTGAATGACTCCATCGCCGAATTCACCGAAGCCCTCCTGGAAGCGCTCGTGATTGTCATGGCCGTCTCGCTCCTCTCGCTGGGCCTCCGGAGTGGCTTCGTGCTCGCGCTCTGCGTCCCCGTCGTCATTTGCGCGTCGTTTCTCTTCATGAAATGGAAAGGCATCGACCTTCACGTCGTATCCCTGGGCGCGCTCATCGTTTCCCTCGGCCTCCTGGTCGACGACGCGATCATTGTCATTGAGATGATGCAGGTGAAACTGGAGCACGGCGCCGAACGCATGGAAGCGGCGGAAAGCGCGTACAAAGCCTGCGCCATGCCGATGCTCGCCGGGACGCTCATCACGGCGGCCGGTTTCATTCCCGTCGGACTCGCCGAAGGGACGACCGCCGAATACACGAATTCCCTCTTCTGGGTCATCCTCTCGACGCTCGTCATCTCCTGGCTCGCCTCCATTTTCGTCTCCCCCGTCTTGGGCTACAAATTGATCCGGGTGGACGAGCATCCCTCCGAATGGAAACATCGGCTCCACGAGGTTTCCTACGCCTTTTTCTACAAAGCGATACGCAAAGCCGTGCATTTCAGGAAATCCATGATCATCGGCACGGCGGCGCTCTTTGTGGCGTCCTTGGCGACGTTTCCCCTCATCAAGCAGGAATTTTTCCCCGCCTCCGTCCGTCCGGAACTCATTCTCGACGTGAATTTGCCGCAGGCGACCGGCATCCAAGACACGAAACGCGTCATGGCCGGCATCGCCGACACGCTCTACGGCGACGACCGCGTGTCGTCCTTCTCGACGTACATCGGCGATTCCGCGCCGCGTTTCATCCTGCTCTTCACGCCCCTTCCGCCGGAAGACGGGCACGGGCAGATGATCATCGTCGCCAAAGACACGGACGCCAGAAACGCGCTCCATGACGAAATTTTGCAAACCATTTCCGATCAATATCCGGAGGCGCGCGCGCACATTCGCTACATCACGACCGGGCCGCCCGCCGAATATCCCATCATGCTCCGTCTCCGCGGGCCGGATTTGGAGGAAACGGTGCGCCTCGGAAACGAAATGCTCGCGATTGCCGAGACCCATCCCGACGTCACGAATGCGAGCCTCGACTGGCCGGAAACGGCGCCCGTCGTGCGGCTCCGCTTCGATCAGGACAAACTCCGCGCGCTCGGCGCCGACAATTACTCCATCGCGCAGGATTTGTATGTGAAACTCTCCGGCTACAAAGTCTCCGAATCCTACCAGGGCGATCAGCTCGTCCCGATTAAATTCCGCCTCGAAGGCGACAATGTGGCGCGCCTGGCGAATCTCGCCTCGATTCCCGTCCACGTCGGCAGCGGGAAATATGTGCCGCTCGGCGAATTTGCGGATATTTCCTTTGAAAATGAAATTTCCACTATCTGGAGACGGGACGCGGCGCCCTGCATCACGCTCCGGGCGGAAGCTTCGGGCGATGCGAAAGCGGACAGCGTCGCGAAAGAACTCCTCTCAAAGACGCTCGCCGATTTCGCCAAAAATCTCCCGGCCGGCTACACGCTCGAGGCCAGCGGCAGCCTGGAAGACAGCCAAAAATCCGTGACGAACATCCTGGCCCCCGTGCCGATCATGGTCTTCGTGATTCTGATGATTTTGATTTTTGAATTGAAAGACATCAAGCTCATGACCATCGCGGCCGTTTCCGGTCCCTTGGGCGTCATCGGATGTTTCCTCACGCTCGCGGTGACGGGCGAGGCCATGGGCTTCGTCGCCATCATCGGCATGCTCGCCATCATGGGCATGGTGATACGAAACAGCATCATTTTGCTCGATCAGATTCGCCAGCATTTGGAAGAAGGCATGAGCCCGTACAAAGCCATCATCGACTCGGCGGTCCTCCGCTTCCGCCCCATCATGCTGACGAGCTTCGCCGAAGTCCTCGGCATGATTCCGCTCCTCCCGAACCCGTTCTGGAGCCCGATGAGCGCGGCCTTCATCGGCGGCCTCGTCCTCGCGACCCCGCTCGGCCTCCTCTTCGTCCCGGCGCTCTACGCGGCGTGGTACAAAGTCGAGGAAACGGATGAGAAGGGGGCATGGGAGAAATAAGCGCCTTCCGGCGCGGGGATTTTTCCGCGCAAAAAAAGAAACGGCAGTCTTTTGGCAAGACTGCCGTTTCTTTTTTTGATTGGCGCATAGCGCTGCGCAGCTTTATGTATGATGAATCACGCGGGGTGCTTCCCCGCAGAACTCCTGTCGTTTTTCATTCTCTTTCTTCCCCGTGGAAGAAAGAGAACGAAACAAGAGAAAGAAGACGCCGCCAGGGCAAAATTCGCCTGTACTCCGGGGGCGCCGCCGCTCGGCCTTAAATGCTTACGTCGAAAGAGACATGAAACTTTTGATTTCTGTAGCGGTACTTACCACTTAAGGCCGCGAGACGCGTCGGCGCCCCCTCCGTCTGCC
>CAVEYT010000117.1:0-4958 GCA_963619995.1 Acutalibacteraceae bacterium
CTTTTTCGAACTTTTAGACGGCGGCAAAATATCGAATGTGAGCCAAGCCTTATCAAGCCTTTTCAAGCTTTTAGCACTTTGTGACACACGGTCCACGGTCACACGGTCCACGGTCACACGTTTCACGGTCCGCGGAAAGCAGCGAGATGAGCCGCAAAAAAACTAACAGCTAGCAACTAACAGCTAATAACTATCTCGGGCGTGAGAACAAAAGCCGAGCGCCAAACCGCCCAAGAATCATCCCAAGCAATCCCACAATCCCCACACGCCGCAGAGGATGAAAACGATCGCCGCCACCCATTTGATCGTTTTCTCCGGAATCCGTTTCCCCAAGACCGTGCCGACGATGATGCCGAAGCCGTCGGCGATGATCATGCCGAGGAGCGTCCCGCACCAGACCGGCAGCACCGTGTGGAATTGCGCCGCGAGCGTGATCGTCGCCAGCTGCGTCTTGTCGCCCATTTCCGCGATGAAAAACGCCATCGCCACCGTCCAGAACGCACTCTTGTAGCGCGCTTTTTGATCGTCTTCCGAAATCGTGTCGCCGCGAATCGTCCACAGGCCGAAAATGATAAAGGAAATCGAAGCCGCAATCTGAATCCATTCCATGGAGACGTAATTCGTGATGAAATCGCCGACGATGACCGCGAAAAGATGATTGGCCGCCGTCGCCGCCGTAATGGCGAGCATGACCGTCTTCCACGGATATTTCGCGGCAAACGCAATCGCCAAAAGCTGCGTCTTGTCGCCCATTTCCGCCAGCACGACGAAGAGGAACGCGCTGATAAAGGCGACCATCGAGGGACTGAAATTGGCATTGATAAAGTCGAGCATAAAAAAACCTCCTTAGGGAAATAGGAGGCCATGCGATCCGGGAAAGAGCCACAAAAAAAGAGACTCCGGCACCCACTGCGACCGCAAGGTCTCATGAATGCCTAAAAGTCTCGCCTGGTTAAAACAGCCAAATCGGTCGCCCGACTAGTATGTTGACTTTGTTTCGAGGGCTACTCCCTTTTAGGAAAAAGCGATGAGGAGATAATATCACATTTCGTTTCCTTTTGCAAATAAAATTTTCCCGTTTCATGCTATAATACAAGAAACAGAAGAAATCGGCGCGCGCGGCTTTTGCGTCAGGCGCAAGACAGTTATTAGTTGTTAGCTGTTAGCTGTTAGTTTTTGGCGGCTCATAGAGATGGAGACGTCAGACGTCAGACGATGCTTGGCTTAATTTGTCACGCAGAGCGTTTGGCTCTTGCAAGAGAGAATTGAGATTTGAGAATTGAGCGCAGGTATCGCCTCCGGCGAAATTTTGTAAATCAATCGCGCGAAGCGCACCGCTTCCTCAATTCTTTCTTGCTAAAGTAAAAATCCCAAACGCCACAAAAGCGGAAAAAGAAACAGCTGCGCCCCGGAGTTCTCAATTCTGTTCTTATCCCTCAATTCTTTCTTGCGAAAGCAAGAATCTCAAACGCCGCAAAAGCAGGAAAGGAAATAGCCACGCCCCTCAATTCTCAATTCTGTTTTTTTAGGAGGAACCTATCATGGACGAAATCATGAAAAGAGGAAACACACGGAAATTTGCCGATGCGCCTGTCTCGGACGAAGACGTCGACCGCCTCATTCGCGCCGGGATGCAGGCTCGCACCGCCGGCAACCAGATTCCCTGGCATTTTGTCATCGTCAGGAGCGATCCCTCGATCAAAGTCCTCTCGCACAGCAGCATGGCCGCCGGCACCATTCGCAAGGCGCCGCTCGTCCTCATGCTTCTCTTTGAAGAAAAAGGCCTCAGCTATCCCGAATCCATCCCGACGGATATGGGCGCGTGTGCGCAAAACATTTTGACGGAAGCCGAGCATCTCGGCCTCGGCACGCAATGGGTCGCCGTTTATCCCTACGAAGACCGCATCCGCCACATCCGTTCCTTCTTCGATCTCCCGACCGACGTGACGCCCTTCTGCCTCATCCCCGTCGGCCATCCGGCGGAGAAACCGGTAAAAATCGATCATTACGATGCGAAGAGGATTCATAAGGAAACGTTCTAAGAGAAGCGTAGCTTTGTGCTTCTTTGATTTCGTGGCGTTTGTAACGAATAACTTTCGCAAGATAGAGATGAGAGGCAAAACTTTAAGGTCGTTTCCGCTTGAGTGGCAATGGTGTTGCCCACTTTCCGATGATAGAGATGAGGAGCAACGCTTTAGTTGTTCTTTCCGTTTGCGGCAGGCGCAAGACAGTTGTTAGCTATTAGCTGTTAGCTGTTAGTTTTTGGCGGCTCATAGAGATGCTGTCCGTCGTCCGTGTAACCGTGAACCGGGCGTGAGTAGCTTGGGATTCATGAGATGTGACGGACGGTTAACGGTTAACGGATAACGGACAGCACCGCCATGTGACACAAGCCTTTTCAAGCCTTTTCAAGCCTTTCAAGCCCAAACAAAAAGAGCCGAGAAGAAATGTGAAATCATTTTTTCCCGGCTCTTTTTTCATTGCGCCGAAAGCCGCGCCATAAATTCTTCCTCTCCAATGACGGGAATCCCCAATTCCCGGGCGCGGGTGAGTTTACTTCCCGCGTCTTCGCCTGCCACGACGAGCGTCGTCGTCTTGGTGACGCTACTCTGGACCTCGCCGCCTTGTGCGCGAATTTTCTCTCCGGCTTCGCGCCGCCCCATCACCGTGAGTTTCCCCGTGAGCACCACGCGTTCTCCGGCAAAGGCCGTGCCTTCCGCTTCTTCGGAAATTTCGTCCGTCACGACGCCCGCCGCTTGGAGTCTTGCCAGCATCGCGCGGTTTCCTTCATCGGCGAAAAAGCCCGCGACACTTTCGGCGATCGCGGTCCCGATGCCTTCCGTTTCCGACAATTCCTCCGCCGACGCCGCCGCGATCGCTTCCAGCGTGTGATAGCGCGCCGCCAGGAGCGTGCCGCCTTTTTCGCCCAGGAAACGGATGCCCAGCGCGAAGAGGAGTTTCGCCAATCCGCGCGACCGACTTTTGGCAATCGCCGCGACCAAATTTTGCGCGCTCTTTTCGCCCATGCGTTCCAGCCCGGCGATCTGGTCGACCGTCAGCCGATAGAAATCCGACACATCCGAGACGAGGCCGGACGCCAAGAGCCCGTCCACGACCGACGGCCCCATCCCGTCGATATTCATCGCGCCGCGCGACGCGAAATGAATGAGCCGTCCGCGAAGGGCGCCGCCGCAAGCCGGATTTTCGCAGCGATACGCCGCCTCTCCCTCCGTGCGCGAGACGTGGCCGCCGCACACCGGGCACACCGTCGGCATGAAAAATTCCTTTTCGCGGCCCGTGCGCTTCGTCTTGATGACCGACGCCACCTCCGGGATGATTTCCCCCGCTTTGTAAATCCGCACGAAATCGCCTTCGCGGATATCCTTTTCCCGAATGAAATCCATATTGTGCAGCGTCGCGCGCCGCACCGTCGTCCCCGCAAGCCTGACCGGCGTCAAATCCGCCGACGGCGTCAGCACGCCCGTGCGCCCCATTGTCACCACGATTTTTTGCACCTGCGTTTCCGCTTCCTCCGGCGGATATTTGTACGCCGTCGCCCAGCGCGGATCATGCACCGTCGCGCCCAATTCTTCCTGCTGCGCGAAATCATTCACTTTGATGACCATGCCGTCCGTGTCGTAAGGCAGCTCGTGCCGCGCCTCCGCCCATTCCGCCACGCCGTCGATGACGCCTGCGATCGAGTCCCACTTCCGATAATGCGGATTCACCCGGAAACGGAACCCCGCGAGCGCTTCCAAAAGCTCCTCCTGCGAGGAAATTTCCAGCCCTTCGCTATCGCCCAGCGCATACGCAAAGAAATCCAAATTCCGCGACGCCGTCACATGCGGATCCAGCTGCCGAAGCGAACCGGCCGCCGCGTTTCGGCAATTCGCAAAAGGCATCAGCCCCGCCTCGTCGCGCTCCCGATTGAGACGCACGAAACTTTCCCGCGGCATGAAAACTTCCCCGCGCACCTCCATGTACGCCGGCGCATGCTCGATGAAAAGAGGAATCGAGCGAATCGTCTTCACATTCGCCGTCACATCCTCCCCGACGCGCCCGTCGCCCCGCGTCAGCCCGCGCGTCAGCACCCCGTCCTCGTAGACGAGATTCATCGAAAGCCCGTCGATCTTGAGCTCCGTGATATACGTCGGCGCCGCGGACAACCCCTCGCGCACCCGCCGATCGAACTCCATCAATTCTTCGGAATTGAATACATTCGAAAGCGACAGCATCGGCCGCGTAAATTTCACCTTTCCGAAATAATCCGAAGCCTTTCCCCCGACCCGCTGCGTCGGCGAATCCGGCCGAATCAAATCCGGAAACGCCCGCTCTAAATCCGAAAGCTCCCGATACAGCTTGTCATACTCAAAATCCGTGATCGACGGCCGGTCGAGCACATAATATAAATACGCATGGTAAGAAAGCGTCTTGCAAAGTTCATCAATCCGCGCTTTCGCGTCTTCTTTTGTCATAGAAAACCTCCGTGGAAATATTCGTTTCTTTGGGTTCTATTGTATCATAAAAGATAGAGATGGGAGATGAGAGATGGGAGATGAGAGATGGGGGGCGCGGCTGTTTTCTTTTTTTCGCTTTTGCGGCAGACGCAAGACAGCCGGGAGCTTGGAGCCGGGAGCCTGTCACATAGAGATAAAGACATCAGACATCAGAAGTCAGACGTCAGACTTTAGCGGTGTCGCTTCGCGACAATTTTATAAAATCGTCGCGAAGCGACACCTGAACTGCTAACTGCTAATTACTAACTGCTAACTGTCTTGCGCCTGAGAACAAAAGCGGAACATACGCGTGACAGTCTGACGTCTGATCGTCTGATGTCTGACGTCTACATCTCCATGAGACGCCAAAAACTAATAGCTAACGGCTAACAGCTAATAACTATCTCGCGCCTGCCGCAAAAGGAAAGCAACGCAAAAGCCCCGCCCCGGAGTTCTCAATTC
>CAVEYT010000118.1:0-4866 GCA_963619995.1 Acutalibacteraceae bacterium
GGAAACAGCGGCCTTAAAATAATAGAAGGCCGCCATCAACCAGGGCCGCGCTTCGAGGCGCGGACCTTTGTGCGCTCTACGTTTTACGAACATGGAGAAAAATTCAAGCATCGCTTCGCCCGTTTGCAAGCGGAGTCGCCTTTGGCGACAATCTTCGCATTTGGCGTCCCATCATCCGCCTCCTACGGAGGCACCTTCCTCCAAAGGAAGGCTTGACTAGTGGCGGCCTTCGGCCGCATTTATAAAATGTCGCGAAGCGACACCGCTAAAGTCTGACGTCTGATCGTCTGATGTCTGACGTCTTGATCTCTATGAGACGCCAAAAACTAGCAGCTAATAGCTAATAACTAATAACTATCTTGCGCCTGCCGCCCAAAGCCAAGCACACCCCGAGCACGCCACGAAACCGCCATAACTTTTATCTATGAGACAGCTTTTCATTTTTGCATAGACGATAGCGGGCGCTTGCTGTATAATGAAAAGCAAAATGAGCACCGCGAGGATGCGGGTGCGGCGTATTTCCTCTTTTGTGAAATGCGCTTTTTGGTGGATGTTTCCCGTCAAGGAGGAAGAGACTTTGGAGACAAAATCCGACTTTATCTGGAAAATGGGCGGCCAGCAGGGGCAGGGCGTGGAGTCCTGCGGCGAGATTCTCGGCAACGTCCTGACGCGCGAGGGGTATTCGCTCTTCAGCCAGCGGCTTTTCGCGTCGCGCATCAAGGGCGGTCACACGACGATTGCGCTTCGCATCGCGTCGCATGAGGTCGCGACAATCGGGGAGGCCATCGATTGCCTCGTGGCGCTCGATCAGGAAACGATTGATTTGCACGGCGGCGAAGTCCGCGAAGGCGGCGTCATTTTGGCGGACAGCGCGTTTAAGCCGAAATGGGAAACGCACTCGGGGCGCGTGTTTCTGGCGCTTCCCATCACGGATATCGCGAAGGCGCACGGCTCGCTTCAGATGAAAAATATCGCGGCGCTCGGCATGTCGGCCGGGCTCCTGGGTTTCCCGAAGGAACCGTTCTTCCGTTTCATCGCGCATCGCTTTGAAAAGAAGGGCGCGGACGTCGTGGAGAACAACAAGACGGCCTTCATCGAGGGCTACGATTGCGCGGTGGAAGCGATGCAGGGGCATTCCGTCGGTAAACTCGCGGCGCCGGAGAAATCCGACCGCGTGTATCTTTTGGGAAACGAGGCGGCGGCGCTCGGCGCGATTGCGGCGGGGAGTCGTTTCATGGCGTCGTACCCCATCACACCGGCGACGGAAATCATGGAATACATGATCAAAGTGATGCACAAGACGAATTCGACGGTCGTGCAGACCGAAGACGAGCTCTCGTCTTGCATGATGGCGATGGGCGCGGGCTACGCGGGCGTGCGTGCTTTCACGGCGACGAGCGGCCCCGGGCTCTCCCTCATGGCCGAATCCATCTCCATGGCGGCGATGGCGGAAATTCCGGTCGTCATCATCGACGTGATGCGCGCCGGGCCTTCGACGGGCATGGCGACGAAAGTGGAGCAGAGCGACATCCGCTACGCCATCGGCGCGGGCCACGGCGACGCGGAAAAGATTGTCCTCGCGGCCTCCTCCATCGAAGATTGTTTCTACCTCACGCAGGAAGCCTTCAATTTGGCGGAAGAATTCCAGACGCCCGTCATTTTGCTTTCCGATTTGCAATTCGGCATGTGCAAGCAGTCCGTGCCGGTTTTCGATAAAAATCGTGTGGACATTCGCCGCGGGAAACTGGTGCGCGAAGGGCTGACGGAGCTACCGGTGGGCGAATATTTCCATCGTTTCGCCGACAGCGAAGACGGCATCTCGCCGCGCACGATTCCCGGCACGCCGTATGGGATGTTCCTCTCGACGGGCCTCGAGCACAATACGTATGGGAAACCGGCGGAAGGCGTCTCCGATCGCCTGCAGCAAATGGAGAAACGCCATCGCAAGCTGGCCGGCGTGTCCCAAGCGATGCAGCCCTTCTTCACGCTGCATGAGGAAACGGAGACCGATTTGCTCCTGATTGACATCTGCTCGACGGGCGGCGCGGTCGCCGAAGCGGTAGAGACCTTGGAAGCGGCTGGCAAAAAAGTGAATCATATGCAGCTGCGGCTGCTCTCGCCATTTCCCGTGGAAGAACTGCGTCCGTACATCGAGGGCGCGAAGAAAGTGCTCATCGTCGAGGAAACGATGACCGCGCAGCTCCGCGAGCTCTTTGCCGCGCATTTCGACTGCCACGACAAATTGCTGTCGCTCTTGCAATATGACGGCACGCCCTTTGTCGCGTCCACGATTGTCAAAAAAGCCGAGGAGGTCCTGTAATCATGGCGTCACCGAGAGAATATAAAAACAAAATCATTCCGAATTGGTGCCCCGGCTGCGGCGACTTCGGGATTCAGAATGCGATTGCGGCCGTCTGCGCCAAGAAAGGCTGGGCTTTTGAAGATATCGCCCTCATTTCCGGTATCGGCTGCTCGTCCCGCATCGGCGGCTATCACTATTGCTACGGCGCGCACACCACGCACGGGCGCTCGCTTCCCTTTGCGCAGGGCATCAAATGCGCCAATAAAGACCTCCACACCATCGTCTGCTCCGGCGACGGCGATTCCTACGCGATTGGCCTCGGGCACGCGATGCACGCGATGAAACGGAATATGGACATCACGTATCTCGTCTTTGATAACCAAGTCTACGGCCTCACGAAAGGCCAGACCAGCCCGGCCTCCAGCCAAGGCTTCGTGACAAAGACGACCCCCGACGGAAACCCGACGACGCCCCTCGACGCCGTCTCCATGGCCATCGCCGCCGGTTGCGGCTTCGTCGCCCAAGCCTCGGCTCTCGATGCGAAGCAGCTCATGGACCTCATCGAAAAAGCCGTCGACCACCGCGGTTTCTCCTACATCAATATCTTCACCCCCTGCGTTTCCTTCAATAAATTCAACACGGCGCAGTGGTACCAAGAACATCTGAAAAAAATCGAAGACGTGCGCCCCGATTACGACCCATCCTCCAAAGCGGCGGCCTTCGCCCTCCTTTCGGAAACGGAAAGCCTCGTGACCGGCCTGATCTACGAGGAAACGGGCGCCCTTCCCCACGACGCCATCACCCCGGCAGCGGATCGCCGCCTCATCGACCACGTCGAAAAACCGTCGGACGCGCTCTTTGAGACGCTTCTGGCAGAATTTCGGTAATGAATGACAATCAAAAATGACGCCCTCACGGACGTCATTTTTTTGTGCCCATTTGCGCGGAAACGGAGTGTTGCGGACAAGGCATGGATTGAGGATTTCAAGCGAATTCGTCTCGCGCCGCGTTTTTGCCAGCAGTGCGTGCAACTGCTTACTGCCGGAGGGGATGCAAAAGAAACTTTCGCTGAAAGAAATCAGGGAATTCAATCATGCAAAATACTTGACGTATCATTTTTTTTTTTTATAATTGGGAAAATTGGAAAAATTGGAAAAATTGGGAAATTAATTTGGGCAGATTGAGCGCGTAACGAGTGGTTTTCAGGAAGTATCTGCAATGAAGACAGTAGAAGAGGCGCGACTTCCATGTTGGAGAGAATGTTATCCGGTCGCTGGTGAGTGCTATTCGGGTGATGATTGCAATCCGCAGCGATATTGTCGATATTTGAAATTTTGCATTAGCAGTAGAAGTTTTAAGGGAGGCGGTTTCATAATGTTGGAGTTTGAATGCTTGACTTCATCTGAATCCTTGTCGGGATATACGGAATGGGAATCTAATGTCGGACTCTGTCCACCGGATGTTGATGAATGCTATCCCCATGGCATTTGTAATCCGGACACTGACGAGTGTGGCCCGGATTATGGAGGAGACTGCTGGCCGGATTCAGATTGTTTTCCCACTGGTGATGACTCTGATGACAAATATTATTGATACCGAAGAAAACACGAAGAAGGTATTAATTTTTTTTTGAATCAATAAACAGGAGGTGCATAGTGAAGTTTAACCTATGCACCTCCTGTTTATTTGTAATAAAAGAGGGAATCATACATGTTCTATTCACTTTCTTCCGATGTCTATCTTGTCAAAGGTGTATCGCGGGGATGCCTATATGACTTCAATCACTGTAAGTTGTATAACCTTAACCACAATTTGATGGATTTTATTGACTTGATTGACAAGGGTAACTGTGAAAGTACGGCTCCATTTCAGGCTGAACAGCAAGTTATGCTTGATAAGATGATTGCGTTAGGGCTGATTACGGTTAGAGAGAACCCGGAGCATCATGACATCCAAGAATTGCGACGGGATGACTTCCGGTGCCGGTTTGCTTGGATTGAGATTACAAATAAATGCAATCTGAGATGTGTCCACTGCTATAACGAGTCCAGTATTCAGGCGGCTAAAGTGATGTCCTATGAGGATTACAGGCTGGTGCTTGACAGCTTGCTTAAATTAGGCGTGCAAAAAGTACAGATTATTGGGGGAGAGCCATTCTTTCACAGAAATCTCTTGAAAGAGATGCTGGATTACACAATCGGGAAGGTTCCGTTCATCGAAATTTTCACCAATGGGACTTTAATTCCGGACGATTGGTTTGCTTTTTTAGCCCAAAACCATATTCATATAGCCTTGTCGGTTTATTCCTACGAGAGCGATATGCATGACAAAGTTACCCAGTGTAAAGGGTCTTGGAAACGGACAAACAAAACAATCCGAAAGTTGAAGGAGTATCACATCCCTTATCGAGTCTGCAATGTGCTGATGAAAGGCGTCAGTCTAGGTAAAAAAGATACCGATCTTTATACTTTGCGAAAAGATAAAGATGTGGCACGGATGTCAGGAAGGGCTAATTTTAATTTATTGTCCGATGATCTGATTCGGAAACGCCTAATCACAAAGAA
>CAVEYT010000119.1:0-4865 GCA_963619995.1 Acutalibacteraceae bacterium
GCGCATCAGCATCGGGGCGGATAAAAATTCCGCGACGATGGAGAATGTGGAGGGATATTTCAAAGACGAAGAGATGGAATTTTCCCTCAAGGCGAAGACCGGGCGCGTCCTGCGAAACGAAAAGCAGGTTTATTTGGAGGGCGAGGTCCGAGGGAAGACCAAGGACGGTGCGGAGCTTTCGGCAGAAAATCTGATGTACGACGGGAAAACGCAGAAGCTTTCCACGGATAAACATTTTATTTTGACGAAGGACGGGCGAGAGCTGACGGCCGATTCGTTTGAGGCAGATCGCGTGCTGGAGCTGGTGGAAGCGAAAGGGCACGCCAAATTGCGTACGGTGAAAAAATAAGGAATCAAAAGGAGAATATGGTGAAATCTTATATTTTGGCAGGGGCGGTGCTGTTGGCACTCGCGGGGATGCAGGTGGCAGCGGCGGAAGAAATCACGGCCGATGTGTTGACGTATAACGGAAAAACGAAGGTCGCGACGGCGCAGGGGAATGTGGTCATCCATGGGAACGACGGAGAGACGATGACGGGCGATCACGGGGAATACCGATTCGAAGACCGTTCGGCGTATTTGACGGGAAAGGTCCATTACGCCAAGGGTGAAAGCACGATGGATGCGGATACGGTGCATCTTGCGCAGGACAAGACGGTCACGGGCACGGGCGGCGTTTCCGCTTATGATGCGGAAAATAAGAGGACGCTCCGCGGCGACACCGTTTCCTACAATTCGGAGACCGGGTACGGACGCGTCGAAGGAAACGGGTACGTCGAGACGCCTGACGGGAGCCTGACGGCGCCGCTGATTGAAGGAAATTCGAAGGAAATTCGCGTCGTGGCGACGGGCGGCGTGAATTTTGAGAGCAAAGCGCACAAAATCGTCGGCTCGGGGGATGAGGCGGTGTACACGAAGACGCCGGACAAAGAAGACGGCAAGGTCGTGCTCACCGGAAACGCACATGCGACGCAAAACGGGAATACATTTGAAGGGCCTGAGCTCGTTTTTACGGCGGAGAACAATACCGTCGAGACACGCGGGCGCAGCAAGCTCGTGATTACGAATACATCCGGTCGCTAAACCGGGAGGATTTTCATGCGGATTGAAACACATCATTTGGTGAAGCGCTACGGACTTCGTACGGTCGTCAATGACGTCAATGTCGAGGTCGGAGAAGGCAGCGTCGTCGGTCTTTTGGGGCCGAACGGAGCGGGCAAGACCACGACGTTTTATATGATTGTCGGGATCATTGCGCCCGATGAAGGCGACGTGACGGTGGACGGGACGTCTTTGAACGGGATGCCCATCCATGAGCGGCATCGCTTCGGAATCGGCTATCTGCCGCAAGAAGCATCTATTTTTCGCAAGATGACCGTCTGGGACAATTTGATGTCGCTTTTGGAAACGCGGACAGATTTGACGCCGGCCGCTTGCCAAGAGAAAGCCGAGCGACTGCTGGAAGAATTTCGTATCACGCATGTGAAAGATACCGTCGGGAGTGCGCTTTCCGGCGGGGAGCGGCGCCGTGTCGAGATCGCCCGCTCGCTCACACTCGATCCGTCTTTCATTTTAATGGATGAACCCTTTGCCGGTGTCGATCCGCTGGCCGTCGAGGACATCCAGCATTTGATTTTGCAATTAAAAGAGCGCGGCATCGGGATTTTGATCACGGATCACAATGTCCGCGAGACCCTTCGCATCGTCGATCGGGCGTATATTTTGTCGGAAGGGAAAATTTTACTTTCCGGCACGTCGGATGAGGTCGCCCATGACCCCGTCGCGAAGAAATATTATTTGGGTGAAAATTTCAGTTTGTAAAGAAAAGAAAGGAGGGAACCGACGAATGCGTATATTGGATAAATATATATTAAAAGAATTTTTGGGACCGTTTTTGTTCGGCGTGGCGGCTTTTACGGCCATTTTTGTCGGCTCGGATACCCTCCTCAAAATTGCGGATTTCATCGCCAAGTACGGCGCGACGCCTTTGATCGCCGCAAAGCTGTTTCTCTTGGCCATTCCGCGGATCATCATTTATACGTTTCCTATGGCGATTTTGCTGGGTTCGCTCATGTGTTTTTCCCGGCTTTCCTCTGCCAGCGAACTCATCGTCATGCGCATATCCGGCCAAAGTTTTGTCCGCCTGGCCATGCCCGTCTTTGTGACGGCGTTTTGCATCAGCATCGGCACCGTCGCTTTCAATGAATACGTCGTGCCGTGGACGAACAACGAATATTCCCGCATTGTCCGCGAGGAAGTGCAGAGAAATATGAAGCCCGCTTCCGCCGAGCACGTCGTCATTCGCGACGTCCAAGCCGGCGCCATCGAGCATCTGCTCTACGCCCGGAATTACGATGATGCCACGAGGAAACTCAATAACATCACCATTCAGGAATTTGAAAAAGACCAGGTCGTGCGCGTCGAAAAAGCGCCGTATGCCGAGTGGCGCGGCGGGACCTGGTACATTAAAAACGGCACCATTTACGAACTCAAAGAAGACGGCACCGAGCACACGTTGCAATTTGAAGAGCAGACCATTCCCTATGCGTCGCAGCCGCAAGACATCGTCAAATCCCAGAAAAATCTGGATGAAATGACCATCCGCGAGCTCAATCAAGAACGCATGATTTTGCGGGAAGCCCATGAGGACACCGCGACATTCGATATGGAAATTCAGCAGCGATTCAGCTTGCCTTTCGCCAGTTTCATCTTCGCACTGATGGGATCGCCTTTGGGTGTGCAGCGGCAGCGCTCCTCCTCCATCGGCTTCGGCATTTCCGTCCTCGTCATTTTCTTCTATTACGCGACCATGACACTCTCCGGATCTTTGGGAAGAAGTCACGCCATCATGCCGGAATTGGCCGTTTGGATTCCGAATTTTATTGCCATTTTGGTCAGCGCCTACCTCATTCGGCGCACGTCTAAATAAATGGAAGTTTTAGTGGAAACCGTTTCCTAAAAAAGAGACAGAAAAAGGAGCTTGGGCATGTTTATCGGTATTTCCGTCATTTTGGTTCTGATGGCCATGGGCGGTATCATTGCCTATCTGGGCGACAAGATTGGGACAAGAGTCGGGAAACGGCGCTTGACCCTCTTTGGATTGCGCCCCAAATACACCTCCGTCATCATTACCATCTGCTCCGGGACACTCATCGCGTGTCTCACCGTGGCGACCATGGCCGTTTTGAACGAAAACGTCCGCGTCGCCCTTTTTGGCTTGTCGCGCCTCCATGCGGAAATGGATCGGCTCAATGAGGACATCGCCGCCAAGAATGAAGCCTTGGCAAAGGGCGAGAAACTTTTGCACGAAAAGAATGCGGAAATCGAGCAGATGACCGGCCGCATGACCACCATTTCGGACGAACTCGCCCAGGTCGAGACGCAAAGAAACAATATGCAAGCCCAACTTTCCGTCGTCGAAGATGCCTACGAAAAGGCCAAAGCCGATATTGCGACGTCGGCGGATGAAATCAAAGCATTGGAAGAAACAAAGACAGAGCTTTCCGGCAATATCGAAAAACTCAATGAAGAACGGGAAATTTTGATCGACAGCATCTCCGCCATTCGCGAAGGCACCGTGATTTTCCGTGCGGGACAAGTCATCAATACCGCCGTCGTCGACGCCCATATGGACAAAGAAACGGCCGCCGGCGTCTTGGCGAATATTCTGAATGACATCAACGGCGCCCTTTGCGAAAGACTCAATGTGCAGGATAAAGATGCCGTCGTGATCCGCGTCCGCCCGGAAGATTTCGAAAAAGCCGTTACCGAAATTGTGGGCGCCGAGGACAAGAAACTCATCCGAATCATGGCAGCGGGCAACATCATCCTCGGCGAATCCGCCGTCGTCACCTTTGATATACACGACGATGTCATCCTATATAAAGAAGGAAATCTGATTCTCGAAAAGAATTTGGACGAATACAAAGATTTCCAAAATCTGGATTTGAAACTTCTCCGTTTCCTGAAAGAAGTCAACCAAGTCTCGCAAGAAAAAGGCGTGCTCCCCGATCCCATCACCGGCGACGTCGGCGAGCTCGACAGCCGCGAAATGATGGACACGCTGCAGCGCATCCATGACTTGGACGGGAAATGCATTCTGCGCGCCATCGCAAAAAAAGACGTCACGACCGCCGGCCCCGTCGTCATTACCGTCAAGGTCATCCCGCAATGATCCTCGCCATCGATCCCGGAAGCGCGAAAACCGGCGCGGCGCTTGTCGAAGAAGACGGTCGTTGCGTTTGGAAACAGATTCTTTTGACGGAAACGCTGGAGTCGGAACTTTTGCAATGGTGCCGGAAATATTCTCCGCGCGTTATCGTCATGGGAAACGGAACGCATCACCGGGAAATTTTGGCGCGTGTGAAAACATTTTTGGAAAAAGAAAATATAGAGATCCCCGTTGTGCTCGTCGATGAAAAACACACGACAGAAATGGGAGAAACCCGCTGGAAACAAGAACATCCCGGCAAAGGCCTGGCAAGATTTCTACCCGACGGCCTACGCTCGCCCGATGCGCCCGTCGACGATTACGTCGCTTGGATTTTGGGAGAAATGTATTTGAAAACGGGAAAATAAATCAGAAAGAGGATGCGACAAGTGTCAAAAGCACTTTGTCGCATTTTTTTGCGCTTGGACGATGTGCTTGTGTTTGTTTCTCAGGCGCAAGATAGTTATTAGCTGTTAGCTACTAGCTGTTAGTTTTTGGCGTCTCATGGAGATCGAGACGTCAGACATCAGACGATCAGACGTCAGACTTTAGCGGTGTCGCCTCCGGCGACGATTATTAAAATGCGGCCGAAGGCCGCCTCAAGTTAAGCCTTCCTTTGGAGGAAGGTGGCGCGAAGCGCCGGATGATGGGACGC
>CAVEYT010000120.1:0-4786 GCA_963619995.1 Acutalibacteraceae bacterium
CGCGCCACCTTCCTCCAAAGGAAGGCTTAACTTGAGGCGGCCTTCGGCCGCATTTTAATAATCGTCGCCGGAGGCGACACCGCTAAAGTCTGACGTCTGACCGTCTGATGTCTGACGTCTCCATCTCTATGAGCCGCCAAAAACTAATAGCTAACAGCTAACAGCAAATAACTATCTTGCGCCTGCCGCAAAAGAGAAGCACATACTAAGCTGGGCTCCTCATCTCTCATCTCTCATCTCTATCTTTTTCAAGGAGTTCCTTATGAACAAATCCATTTTCCGCCGTTTCCTCTGGCTGGCCGCTTTCATCGTGCCGATTCCCGCCGGGGCGTATGCCGTGCACACACCGGATTCCATTTTGGTCGCGGCGGCTGTATTCTTTTTGCTTTCGCTCATTCTGCCCTGCGTTTGGCCGCCGATTCCCGGTGAGAAGGGGAAAATGATGGCGGCGGCGCATCCGGTGTGTGCGGTTTGTCTGAATTTTTGGCTGGATTTGTCTGTTTTCCTTTGGCTTTTGTCGGAGGAGAAATTATCGGCCGGGACGAATGTGGTCGCGCAGGGGATTTTGGGCCTTTTTGGATTTTCGGCGGCGCTCTTGGCGATGTTTCTTCTGGATGCCGGGTGTGCAGCTCTGTATCGGCGGCTCAAAGCGGCGTGGCCGCGGCAAGTGGAGTGGCTGGTCTTTGCATTTTACTCCGGCATGATTCCGGGGACGATTTTGGCGACGATTGCCGCGCTGTCCTTTCTCGGCGCGGATCATGGGTACGCGGCGGTCTTCTTCCTCGTCTCCGGCATGGTCATCATGCTGTACGTCAAAGTCGTCTTGGCGATGCTCGCCGTCGCGCTGTATCTTTTCTTGGGGACGACGGGAAACAAATGGAAACGGCTGACGCGCGCGGCGTTCACCGGTTTCTTCTGGCTGGCGCTCGTGTACGGGACGCTTTCGCTCGCCGTCGCTTTGGAAGAGGGCGCGGGATGGCTTGCTTGGTTCGACGGTTCGTATTTCTCCGCGTTTCCGTATCTGGCCGACTTGGCCGATGTGACGCTGCCGCTCTTGTCGCCGAGCTACTGGGTCATATTTCCGTACCTTTCCGATTTGTGGCTGGCGTTCGTTTCCTTGCGCTTGGGGGCGCGCGTCGCGGAATGGATTTGGTGCGAATAGGTTGACAGATGCGTCGACTTGAGTATAATAGGCGCATGAAACGGATTCCCGTTTCCATTTTCGGAGGCTGAGGGGTTTCTAAATGCCGATATCTGCGGAATCGGACGGGGAAATCAGGGCGGCTTTCGATATTTCGACTTATATCTCGCAGGGAGAATAAGAACGGAGGAATTTCACATGGAAAACATCAATCATGTACCGGCACACACGTTTCTGAATATTCGTCAGCTTACGGTGGCCGGTTTTTTGGCGGCCATCACCATTTTCCTCGGCATCACGGGGTACGGCTTTGTGCCGCTCGTCTTTATGCACGCGACGATTTTGCACATTCCGACGATTATCGGCGCGATTGCGGCCGGGCCTCGCGTCGGGATGCTCGTCGGGCTCATGTTCGGTCTCTTTTCGTTCATCCAGTCCATTCGCGCGCCCAGTCTGCTGTTGCAATTCGCCGCGTCCTACAATATCGGCTACGACGCCGCCGTGTGCATTCTGCCGCGCGTGCTGATCGGGCTCATCGCGTATCTCATCTACACGCATCTCAAAACGAAAGATTTCATTCGCGTCGCGGTCGCCGCCGTGCTGACGACGGTGCTGCACACGGTGATGTTCTTGGGACTGCTCTTCATCTTGGTCGGCGCGCCTTATGCCGCAGCGCAAGGCATTTCCGTCTCGGCCGTCGGAAACTTGTTCCTCGGGATCACGATTGCAAACGGTATCCCGGAAGCGATTGTCTCGGGCATCATCGTCACGCCGATTATTTTGGCGCTGAAACGGTCTGGCTGGAAGATTTAAGAATTAAATTAAAGGGTTCCCAACAAAAAAGCATCACCAATTACGGGTGATGCTTTTTTGCCGGAATAGAACCCCGAAATTCTGGACAAGATGGTCGGATTTTGGTAGTATTCTATGGGATACCTAAGCGGCGAGCTGGTATGCTTCACTCCCTGTCTCGATGAGGGGAGGTGGTTGGTATGGAACTTATCGTATTTTCTATGATAATTCTACTTGCCATTATTTTGGCATTGAAATATTAATCACAGAAAAACAGCCGCTCTACGCTGAAAATGTGCGGCTGTCTTTCTGAATCAAATATTCGGGGAGTGCGGTTCGTTGCACCGGTATCCCTTTTCTATTGCTGATTATACATGGTTTCCTCTTGTTTGGCAATTGCTTTTTTCTTGTGTTACAATGAGCTTTATAAAAGAGAAATCAGTATTCCCACGGAGGTGTGCGATGCAATATGTGAGCACGAGAAGCGGCGAGACGGTCACGGCGGCGGAGGCGTTGCTGCGCGGATTGGCGGAGGACGGCGGGCTGTATGTGCCGAAGGAAATTCCGGCGCCGTTTGTTTCCTACGATGCGATTCGAAATTTTTCCTACCAGGAAATGACGGTCTTTGTGCTGCGCCGTTTCTTTACAGAAATTCCCGAAGAGAAATTGGCGGAATTTGTGCGTTTGGCGTATGAGGGGACGTTTGCCAAAGAGGAAATCGTGCCGGTCGTCCGCGTGGGCGAAGCGTTTTCCGTGGCGGAAATGTTCCATGGGCGGACGTGCGCCTTCAAGGATCTCGCGCTTTCGCTCTTCCCGTATCTTTTGCAATGGGCGAAGGCAGAGCGGGAAGAGGCGCGGCGCGTGCTGATTTTGACGGCGACGTCGGGCGACACGGGGAAGGCGGCGCTCGAAGGTTTCCGCGATGTCGACGGGATGAATATTTGCGTTTTCTATCCGTCGCACGGGGTCTCGCCGCTGCAGAAGGACCAAATGCAAAAGCAGGCGGGGGACAATGTGCGCGTGTGCGGCATCGAAGGAAATTTCGACGATGCGCAGTCCGCCGTGAAGGCTATTTTTTCCAAAGCGGCGACGGAGGAGGACGCGGACGTCGTCTTTTCGTCGGCCAATTCCATCAATATCGGCCGCCTTTTCCCGCAAGTGGTCTATTACGTCTGGATTTGGAAGGAACTCCTCCGCGCCGGGACGATTGCGGAAGGGGAAACGTTCAATATCGCGGTCCCGACGGGAAATTTCGGAAACATTTTGGCGGCGTGGTACGCGAAACAGCTGGGCGTGCCGGTGGGGCGTCTCGTTTGCGCCTCGAATGACAATCACATTTTGTCGGATTTCTTTGAAACGGGCGCGTATGATAAGAATCGCGAATTTTATCTGACGGAATCGCCGTCGATGGATATTTTGATTTCGTCGAATTTCGAGCGTTTCCTGTATTACATGACGGGCTCGCGGGCCGAAGTCGCAGCGGCGATGGCGGATTTGTCCGCGAAGGGGCGCTACGAAGTCTCGGCGGCGGCCAAGGCGCGCATCGATGCGGATATGCTCGGCGGCTGGGCGACGGGAGAGGAAACGGAGCAAGCGATCGCCGGTGTGTGGGACTCGTATGACTATCTGCTCGATCCGCACACGGCGGTGGCTTACGCGGTGTATCATCGTCTGCGCCGCGAAGGGAAATTGCCGCGCGGCACGCACACGGTCATCGCGGCGACGGCGCATCCGTATAAATTTCCGCCGGCCATGGCCAAAGCTTTGGGCATCACATCGGCGGAGAATCCGTATGACACGCTGCGGGCCATCGCGGCGGCGACGGGCGTGGCCATTCCGGAAAATCTTTCGGCGCTTGAGCACGCTCCCGTGCGCTTTGCGGATGTGATCCCGCGTGAGAATATGGCGGACTATGTGGCGGCGTATCGGGCGTCCATTGCGGCGGAAACAAAATGAGATCTTGGAACGGAGACGAGAAAGCGGAGCGTCGCTGCCGTCTGGTCCTTTTGGCCCTGATGGTTGCGGCCGTTTTCTCCATTCATCTTTTCGCGCCGGATTTCTATCCGACCGTGCTTCGCCTGACGCGTGAACACGACTTGAAAGGGCTCATCGACTACCTGCAGAGCTTCGGCGTCTGGGCGGTCTTCGTGAGCTTTTTCATCGACGTCATGATCAATGTCGTCGGCTTTTTGCCGTCCATTTTTATTTCCACGGCAAACGGTCTCATCTTCGGCCTTTTCTGGGGCACAGTCATTTCGTGGCTCGCGGAAACGACGGGCGTCGTCATTTCTTTCTGGGCTATGCGCGTCCTTTTCCGGCAAATGGCGGCGAATGTCATTGCGAAAAACAAAAAACTCGCGTCACTCAAGCAATACGAAACCTGGCAAGCCGTCGCCGTCGCCCGCGCCATTCCCTACATGCCAAACGGCCTCGTCACAGCCGTTTCCGCTCTTTCCTCCATGCCGTTTCACCGCCATCTCATCGGCAGCCTCGTCGGGAAACTTCCCTCGACGGCGCTCGAAGTCTGTCTCGGTCACGACATGGTCCTCATCGACCAAAACGCCATGCGCCTCACCCTCATCGTGATAGGGATTTCTATCGTGTACGGTGGGATATGGTGGTACGGACGGCGTAAAAAATAATCCTCGGGATCTATTTTGATACCGAGGATTATTTTTTTTGTGCTATTTTATAGAAAATCATGCGGGGCGATTCCGTACCGTTTCTTTTCGGTGCGATGATCACGCGGAGAGATTCCCCGCAGAACTCCTGTCGCGAGACTACTTTCTTTCTTCCCCGTGGAAGAAAGAAAGTAGCAAAGAAAGAAGACGCCGCCAGATTGAAATTTTCCTG
>CAVEYT010000121.1:0-4784 GCA_963619995.1 Acutalibacteraceae bacterium
GGCTCCAAGCTATCTTGCGCCTGAGAACAAAAGCCAATCGCGGTCTGACGTCTGATGTCTCCACCTCTATGAGATGCCCGGAACTAATAGCTAACAACTAAAAGCTAATAACTATTTTGCGCCTGACGCCCAAAGCCGCTTGCCGTTATCCGTTTACCGTTTACCGTCCGTCACATCGCATGACAAACCAAGTTCTCACGCACGGTCAACGGTTACACGGAAAACGGAAAACAGGCATCAGCTCGATGAAATGCGAAAGCCAAGCAAGCGTCTGACGTCTGACCATCTGATGTCTGACGTCTTTGCCTCCATGTGACACGCTCCGGGCTCCCGGCTCCGGGCTCCAAGCTATCTTGCGCCTGAGAACAAAAGCCAATCGCGGTCTGACGTCTGACGTCTGATGTCTGACGTCTTTGTCTCTATGAGACGCCAACTGCTCACGGCTCACTTTCAATCCCCGGCCAATTTTGGTCTTTTTCCGACAAATTGATCGGCGTCCCGTCCTCGAGCGTGTATCCTTCGCCCGACGCGGAACCGGAATAAGAGCCGAGGAGCTTTGGCCATACGATGCCGATGGCCGGGTCGTTCCAGGCAATGCCGCCCTCGTCATCGGCGTGCCAGAAATCATTGACCTTGTAGCAAAATTCCGCCACGTCCGAGAGCACCAAAAATCCGTGCGCGAATCCTTCCGGGATGAGAAACTGTTTTTTGTTCTCCGCCGAAAGCTCGACGCCGTACCATTTCCCGAAAGTCGCCGAATTTTTCCGGAGATCCACCGCCACATCGAAGACGCTGCCGCGCACCGCTCGCACCAATTTGCATTGCGGAAAGTTTTTTTGGAAATGCAATCCGCGCAAGACGCCCTTGACGGACATACTCTGATTGTCCTGCACGAAACGGACGTGAATCCCGGCCTCTTCCATATCTCTTTCGTTGTACGTTTCCATGAAATACCCGCGCGCATCCCCATGCACCGCCGGCTCAATCAAACAAAGCCCCGCAATCCCGCCGAGGTCTTTCGTCACTCGAATCTGTCCCATTTGATTCTCCTTTAGTCGTTGTATCCTGTTATAGATAAAGCATGAAACGTGCAAAGGACGCCCAAACGCAAGAAAGCGTCTGATGTCTGACGTCTGATTGTCTGATGTCTTAGCCTCTATGAGCTTCAATGCTTTTCACGCTCTATTCACTTTCTATTTCCCTCAAATACCGCCGCAGCGCATCCTGCCACGTCGGAAGCCTTGCAAAACCCGCCTCATCCAAGCATTTCTTGCTGAGGCGGCTGTTCTTCGGCCGCACCGCTTTCGTCGGATATTCCTCTGTGGAAACGGGGCGGACTTGACAGGAAACCCCTGCCTCTTTGAAAATTTCCTTCGCAAAATCCGCCCAATTCGTCACGCCTTCATTCGTCGCGTGATATGTGCCGTATGTTTCCGTTTCTATCATATCGCACAGCAGCGGCGCCAGATCTTTTGTGTACGTCGGCGAGCCCCATTGATCGGAGACGACGGACAATTCTTCCCGCTCCCGGCCGAGCCGCAGCATCGTCTTGATGAAATTGTTTCCGTTC
Source organism: Acutalibacteraceae bacterium (assembly GCA_963619995.1). GTDB lineage: Bacteria > Bacillota > Negativicutes > Veillonellales > Dialisteraceae > UBA1822. The sequence continues at coordinate 1,571 of CAVEYT010000121.1, forward strand.
TTTCCGAAGACCCAAGAGATGCGCACGATGAAATATTTTTGCAAAATCTCTTTGACGGCCTCTTCGCCCCAAAGTTTCGTTTGGCCGTACACATTGCACGGTCCCACGGAATCGTCCGGTTCGTAAAATGTTTCGCCGGTTCCGGGAAATACATAATCCGTGCTGATGTACACCATCTTCGCGCCGATGTCTCGGCAGACGCGCGCGATATTCGCCGGGCCGTCCGCATTGACCGCGCGGCACATTTCCGCTTCGTCCTCCGCTTTGTCGACGGCGGTGTACGCGCTGCAATGAATCACCGCATCCGGCGCAAAATCCGTGATAAATTTTCGTGTCGCGTCTGCGTCCGTGATGTCAAACTCCGCCCGATCCGCGCCGAGCGCCTCCACGCCCCGCCGCGCCAATTCGCGCATCACATCGAATCCCAGCTGCCCCCCGACCCCGGTCACGAGTACTTTCATTTGTGTCACCTCTGATATAAAATGCTTTTGCATCCGTTTCAAACGCTTTCAATTCTAAAAGAGACTCAAATGCAAGCAAGAGTCTGATGTCTGACGTCTGACCGTCTGACGTCTCGAGCTCTATGTGCTTCAAGCCTTCCCCCCATACATCCTCTCATAATACGTCCGATACTCCCCGCTCACGATTTCCTCCCACCAATCTTTGTGCGACAGATACCAGGAAATCGTTTTTTTGATGCCGTCTGCGAATTTCGTCTCCGGGAGCCAGCCGAGCTCGCCGTGAATTTTCGCCGGATCGATCGCGTAGCGGCGGTCGTGGCCTTTTCTGTCCGTGACATACGTGATGAGATCCTCCGATTTCCCGAGCTCTTGGCAAATGAGCTTTACGATATCGATATTTCCCATCTCGTTATGCCCGCCGATATTGTAGACCTCGCCCACGCGACCGTGCGAAAGGATGAGATCGATCGCCTTGCAATGATCCTCCACATACAGCCAATCGCGCACATTTTTCCCGTCGCCGTACACCGGCAGCGGCTTGTCCGCCAGCGCATTGGCAATCATCAGCGGAATCAATTTTTCAGGAAACTGATACGGGCCGTAATTGTTGCTGCAGCGGGAAATCGTCACCGGAAGTCCGTACGTCCGGAAATACGCGCCGACCAAAAGATCCGCGCCCGCCTTTGAGCTGCTGTACGGCGAGCTCGCGTGAAGCGGCGTTTCCTCCGTGAAAAATAAATCCGGGCGCTCCAGCGGCAAATCGCCGTACACCTCATCCGTTGACACTTGATGATAACGCTCAATCCCATATTTCCGGCACGCATCCATCAAGACCGCCGTCCCCAAAATATTCGTCTGCAAGAAAATTTCCGGATTCTCAATCGACCGATCCACATGCGACTCCGCCGCAAAATTCACGACCACATCCGGCTTCTCCTCCTCGAAAAGCCCATACACCGCCTCGCGGTCGCAAATATCCATCCGCACGAAACGGAAATTTTCCCGGCTCATCACATCTTTCAGCGTCGACAAATTTCCGGCGTATGTCAATTTGTCCAGACAGACGATTCTATCTTCCGGATGTGCTTCCAGCATATGAAATATAAAATTAGCCCCAATGAATCCGGCGCCGCCGGTTACTATGATCGTTTTCACTCTATTTCCCCTTTCCCGGTTCTTCCCTTTGATTTCATTATCCGTTCACCGTTCACCACATCGCATGACAAGCCAAGTTCTCACGCACGGTCAACGGTTACACGGAAAACGGAAAACAGGCATCAGCTCGATGAAATGCGAAAGCCAAGCAAGCGTCTGACGTCTGACCATCTGATGTCTGACGTCTTTGCCTCCATGTGACACGCTCCAAGCTTCAGGCTCCAGGCTCCGGGCTCCCGGCTATCTCGCGCCTGAGCCAAAAGCCCATCACGGTCTGACGTCTGACCATCTGATGTCTGACATCTTGACCTCCATGTGATGAAACGGTCTACAAATTACGGCCCGAGCCGCACGCGGCCATCCACGACTTTCTGCAAATACTGCCCATACGGACTCTTTCCGTACGCCTTTGCGCTTTCCGCCAGCGCCGCTTTGTCGATCCATCCGTTTTCGTAGGCGATTTCTTCCGGCATGGAAATATGGATCCCGGCGCGCGTTTCCACCGAGCGCACAAATTCCGTCGCCTCATACAAAGAATCCATCGTGCCGGTATCCAGCCATGCGTAGCCGCGGCCCAGCGTCACGACATTTAAGTTTCCTTTTTCCAGATACATTTGGTTGAGATCCGTGATCTCCAATTCGCCGCGCGCCGACGGTCTGACGCGTTTCGCATATTCGCACACGTTTTGATCATAGAAATAAAGGCCCGTCACGGCGTAATTCGATTTCGGATGCTGCGGCTTTTCCTCGATGGAGACGGCTTTCCCGCTCTCGTCGAAGGCAATCACGCCGAAGCGCTCCGGGTCGTCCACATAGTAGCCGAAGACCGTCGCGCCATTCGTCTGCGAGGCGGCGCGTTTCAAATATTGTTTCAGACCGGCGCCGTAGAAAATATTGTCGCCCAAAATCATCGCGCACGCGTCCCCGGCGATGAATTCTTCGCCCAAGAGGAAGGCCTGCGCCAATCCGTCCGGCGACGGCTGCACTTTGTACGACAAAGAAAGCCCGTAGCGCGAGCCGTCTCCCAAAAGTTTCTCGAAATTCGGTAAATCCTGCGGCGTCGAAATAATCAAAATTTCCCGAATCCCCGCGAGCATCAAAGTCGACAGCGGATAAAAAATCATCGGCTTGTCATAGATCGGCAAAAGCTGCTTCGACGTCACCATCGTCAAAGGATACAGCCGCGTCCCGCTGCCGCCCGCTAAAATAATTCCCTTCATGTCTCTTCTTCCTTTCTGTCACGTTCGTTGTCCGTCTTCCATTGTCCGTTTTCCGTTATCCGTGAACCGTTTACCGCCCGACATATCGCATGATTCCCAAAGCTGCTCACGCACGGTAAACGGTCCACGATCCATAGACAACGGCCATCAGCTCGATGAAATGCGAAAGCCAAGCAAGCGTCTGACGTCTGATCATCTGACATCTGACGTCTCGACCTCTATGAGTCACCAAAAACTAATAGCTAACAGCTAACAGCTAATAACTATCTCGCGCCTGAGCACAAAAGCCGCCCTCCGTAATCCGTCCACCGTTTACCGTCTGCCACATCGCATGACTTTCAGTGCTGCTCACGCACGGTAAACGGTCCACGGTCCACG
>CAVEYT010000122.1:0-4755 GCA_963619995.1 Acutalibacteraceae bacterium
CTATCTTGCGCCTGAGAACCAAAGCCAAGCACCGCTTCCAACTCGATCAAGGAGGAAATATGAAAATCCTTTGGACATTATTTTGGACCTTTGCCGGCATCGGCGTCGTCACCTTTGGCGGCGGCTACGCCATGCTGCCTTTTTTGGAACGCGACATCGTCGGGAAACGCCACTGGGCAACCACCGAAGAACTCATGGATTATTTTGCCCTCGGCCAATGCACGCCCGGCATGATCGCCGTCAATGTCGCCACCTTTGTCGGCTATAAAATTTCCGGATTTTGGGGCGCCTTCTTCGCGACGCTCGGGATTGTCACACCCTCCTTTGTGATTATTTCCGTCATCGCCGCCTTCCTCGCCGGTTTCGCCGACTCCCCGCTCGTCATCCACGGATTTGCCGGGATTCGCGCCTGCGTGTGCGTCCTCATCTTAGACGCCGTCCTCACTCTTTCCAAGAAAACATTGAAAGAAAAGCGGCCGCTTCTTATATTTCTTTTCATCCTCGCGCTCGCCGTTGCCACGCCCGCCAGCCCCGTCCTCTTGACCGTCACCGCCGGGGTCCTCGGCCTCCTCTTTATGCCGAGAGCGGAGAAAGGAGCTGAAAAATGATGGAACTCTGGACGAATATTTACGTACAACTTTTCTATGAATTTTTCAAAACGGGGCTCTTTGCCGTCGGCGGCGGCCTCGCCACCCTTCCGTTCCTCGTCAATATCTCCGAGACGACCGGCTGGTTTTCTGCCTCCGACATTGCGAATATGATTGCCATCAGCGAGTCGACGCCCGGCCCCTTGGGCATCAATATGGCCACCTACGCCGGTTACCAGACCCGCGGCCTTTGGGGCGGCCTTGTCGCGACAGCCGGCATCGTCGCGCCCGCGCTCATCGTCATTATCCTCGTCTCCCGCGCGCTCACCGCCTTTCAGACATCGCCCCTTGTCGCTCGGATTTTCTACGGCCTTCGCCCCGCCAGCTGCGCCCTCATCGCCGCGGCCGGCCTCGGCGTCGCCAAAATTTCCCTCCTGCGTCCCGCGCTGTATGAAGAAACAGGAAACCTCGCCGCGCTCCTCGACTGGAAAAGCTTGCTGCTCGCCTGTTTCCTCTGGTACGCCCTTCGGAAATGGAAGAAACATCCCATTCTCTACATCGCATTCTCCGCCGCCCTCGGCATTTTCCTCTCGCTCTAAATCTGCTATAATGATAGAAATATTTTTTCACAACGAGGAACCATCATGGAAAGCTACATCGGAAAACATCTTTTGATTGACTGCTACCGCTGCAAAGAAGGCGTGATCGACGCGGCCAATCTGCTCATCCCGCTCATGGAGCAAGCCGCGAAAAAATTGGACGCCGAGCTCTACGGCACCTTCTATCATGAAAGCGACCACGAAATTATCGTCGCGGGCTTTGGCGACAATATGCACATCGATATCCACGCCTATCCGATAGAAAATTACACCGCCGTCGATATCTACCTCTACGACACGGATAGCAATCCCGCCGCCTGCATGCGCATCCTGCGCGATTATCTCCAGCCGGACAAGATCCGCGCCACTTCCGTCAAGAGAGGAAATATCGACCGGAAACTGGATCTCAAGCCGAAGATCAAATCCAGCTCGACGACCATTCGCAAAATGCGCCACACCGGCCGCCAAATCAACGACGCGGGTCAGAAAGTCGTGAATCTTTTCAACAAAGGCCGCAAGCATATCATCAACCGGACAAGACGAAAGTAAAGGAAACGAAAAACAAAAGCCAAGCAAATGACTGCTTGGCTTTTTGTGTGAGCGACGTGATTGGCTTTTTCGTCATGCGCAAGATAGTTGCTAGTTATTAGCTGTTAGCTGTTAGTTCCGGCGACTCATCTTGCCATTATCCGTTATCCGTTAGCCTTTTACCGTTCGTCACATGGAGAAGAAAGCTTGAAAAGGCTTGAAATTGTGTTTCTACGCCTTTTCGCTCTTTCCCATGTTTGACTTTGGTCGACGGCTTGAAAAGCTTGAAGATCGTTCCCCTAAACTTTTTCGCCCTTTCAAGTATTTATCTCCGATTGAGCATAAAGCTGCGCTCGCACGGTTCACGGTTACACGGATAACGGACATCACCACCATGTGCCACCATCAAGCCTTTTCAAGCTTTTTCAAGCCTTTTCAAGCCTTTTCAAGCCCCTTCAAGCCTTTTCAAACACAAAAAAAGAGCTGCGAGAAAATGGAAATCATTTCCTCACAGCTCCCGTTTCCTTTATGCTTGGACTTCGCTCTCGTATCTGGAGAGAATGAAGCACAAATCGGAAAGGCGATTCAGATATTTGAGATCCGCCTCGTGAATGTCCTCTTCTTCGCCGAGGCGCCACATGAGGCGCTCTGCGCGGCGGACGATGGCGCGGGCCAGGTCGAGCGGCGCCGAGCTTTTCGTGTCGCCCGGGACGATGAAGTGGTCGAGCGGCGCGAGTTTTTCATCGTATTTGTCGATGATTTGCTCAAGCTCGGTCACGTGTTCCTCTTTGATATTCGCTTCCGCGCCGAGGCTGGCGATGTCGGCCATCAGCATCCAGAGGCTTTTTTGCACCGCGTAAATCGTGTCCTTGACGTCCTCATGCGTCGCAAACGCGCGGCAGAGCCCCAATGCGGAGTCTGCCTCATCGACGGTGCCGTACGTTTCCACACGGAGACTCGCTTTGGAGACGCGCTCGCCCGTGTAGAGACTCGTTTTCCCTTTATCACCCGTGCGGGTGTACACCTTCGCCATGGCGCTGCCTCAGAGTTCCGGGAACCAGAGAGCGATTTCGCGCGCCGCCGTCTCCGGAGCGTCGGATGCGTGCACGACATTTTCATCGATAGACGTCGCGAAGTCGCCGCGGATGGAACCCGGCACCGCTTCGAGCGGATTCGTCGCGCCATTGATCTGGCGGACGGCTTTCACCGCATTTTCGCCTTCGATCACCATCGCGAGCACCGGGCCCGACGTGATGAAATCGATGAGATCCTGGAAGAAACCTTTGCCTTCGTGCTCGGCATAATGTTTCTTGGCGAGCTCCGCCGGGACCTGAATCATTTTGATTGCGTGAATCGCCAGACCCTTGCGTTCAAAACGAGCAATGATTTCGCCGCAAATGTGTTTCTTCACACCGTCCGGTTTGACGAGAACCAATGTTTTTTCCATGTTTGCCATCAAAAAAGCCTCCTTAAAGAAATACTCCGCGCGTTTCACCGCATACGAGCGGCGATTTCGCGCAATTTTTTAATACGATCCTCCGTGGAAGGATGCGTAGAAAACAGATTGACCGAGAACGAGGAAATCCCGGCGAGCGGATTGATGATAAAGAGTCCGCAAGACGAGGGTGTCGCGCCGGAAAGCACGCGATGATGCGCATAATTATCCAACTTTTGGAGTGCAGACGCCAGCGCGAGCGGTTTCCCGGAGAGCGCGGCGCCCCCGGCATCCGCCATGTATTCGCGCGAACGGGACAGCGCCATCTGGACGACGGCCGCCGCAATCGGCGCGACAATCGCGACAATCATGAGCGCGAGCGGATTGCCGTGCTCACCGTCCGAGTTTCTTCCGCCGCCGAAAATGGCCGCCCACTGCGCCATATTCGCAATCCAGGAAATCGCGCCCGCAATGGACGCCGAGAGCGTCATGATGAGCGTGTCGCGATGACGGATGTGCGACAATTCGTGCCCCAGGACGCCCGCCAGCTCGTCGCGATCCAGCATGGAGACCAGCCCCTGCGTCACAGCGACGGCCGCATGATTTTCGTCGCGCCCCGTCGCAAATGCATTCGGGACGTCGCTCGGAATCATGTAAATGCGCGGCATCGGCATCCCCGCTTTCTGCGTGAGTTCGCGCACAAGAGCGAAAAGCTCCGGCACTTGATTCTCCGTAAGCGGCTGCGCACGATAACTCGCCAACGCTATTTTATCACAATTCCAATAACTTATAAAATTGATGGCCAAAGAAATCAGAAACATGACCATGGCGCCGTCGCGCCCGCCGACCATCCCGCCGATGGCCATCAGAATGACGCTGAGCAGCGTCAAAAGCATCACAGATTTGACTCGATTCATATCGATCCCTCCTTTTCTCCCTGTTTCCGGATATTCGGAAACGGATAATGTATTATTTTTATGTACATTGAAGATAAAAAAATGGTCGGAACGACATGAGTTGAACATGCGACCTCTACCACCCCAAGGTAGCGCTCTACCAAACTGAGCTACGTCCCGACATTGGTTATGTACTATAGAATACTCAAACCGGCGCGCTTTGTCAAGAGGAATAGGGCAGGAGCCTGACCTTTCTCTTTTCTTTTCTTTGGCGGCGCTTATGATGAAAGCTTTCTGGTGATAGGGATGAGGGGCTAGGCTTTCTTCTTTCTTCACTTTTGCGGCATTGGCGATGAACCGCTTTCTGCTGATAGAAATGAGGGATGAGGATTTCTTTTCTTTTATCGCACATAAAGATTGAGACGTAAATCGGTGAACTTTTTTTATCGCCGTGCAAATGAGCAAAACCCTTAGAAACGTAGTTGTAAAACGCAGCAAAAAAGCTTTGGACGATAATCCATTTCGATCACCGCACAAAGCTTTTTTCTTTTCAATTCTGCTATCCGTCTTCCGTTATCCGTTTACCATCTGTCACATCGCATGAAATACAAAGTTATTCACGCACGGTTAACGGTTACACGGTTATCCGTTTACTGTTTACCGTTTACCGCTCGTCACATCTCTATGAGATGCGAAATCTAAACAAGCCC
>CAVEYT010000123.1:0-4675 GCA_963619995.1 Acutalibacteraceae bacterium
TCTTGCGCCTGCCGAAAAAGGAAAGCACGACAAAAGCCCCGCCCCTCATCTCTCATCTCCCATCTCTGCATTTTCCAAGGAGCCGCCCATGGACATCACCCGATTCGCCTCCGCCGAGACCGCTTTGAATGACATTTGCAAGAGAGCCATCCGCGCCTCGGCCAGCGACATTCATCTCGAGCCGACGGAAGATTTCGTCCGCGTGCGGATACGCAAAGACGGTGCGCTCTCTGAGATTATGCGCCTTCCGGCCGCGCTGTCCAAAAATTTGGCCGTCCGCGCCAAAGTGCTGGGCGGCATGAATGTGGGCGAGATGCGCCTTCCGCAAGACGGCGGGGCGCGCCACACGGAAAATGATATCCGCTATGACCTCCGGATTTCCACTTTGCCTTCGCTTTATGGGGAAACCATCGTCATCCGCATTCTCTCCGGCCGCCTTCCTTTCATCGAGGAAAATCGCCTCGGCATGCTGCCCGTGCAAGAGGCCGCGTTTCAAAATGCGCTGCGCCAAAAAAGCGGGCTTCTTCTGACGACCGGCCCCACCGGCTCCGGCAAGACATCGACGCTCTACAGCGCCATGAAACTCCTCAATACGCCGGATGTTAATATCATTTCCATCGAAGATCCCGTCGAGTATCGGATCGACGGCATCACGCAAGTCCAAGTGAATGAGAAAGCCGGGCTGACATTTTCCGGCGGCCTTCGCGCGCTCGTGCGCCAAGATCCCGACGTCATCATGATCGGCGAAATCCGCGACCGCGAGACGGCGGAGATTGCCATTCACGCCGCACTGACCGGCCATCTCGTCCTCTCGACGCTTCATACGAACAACGCCGTCCAAGCGCCGCTGCGCCTGATTGATATGGGCATCCCGCCCTACCTTCTGGCCGCGGCGCTTTCGCTTGTCATTTCTCAGCGCCTCGTCCGCCGAAAAGACGGAGGCGGGCGCACCGGGATTTTTGAAATCCTGGCCGCCACCGATGCCGTCCGAAGCCTCATTCGCGAGAACGCATCGCCCGCGGCCCTTTCCGAAGAAATGAAAACGCAAGGCCAGCCGACGATGGCCAAAGCCGCTGCCGTCAAAATTCAAAACGGCGACATCGACGAAACCGATGCCGCATCCATCCGGTGAGGAAACGAATATGGAACAAACAGAAACTCTTTTGCAAACACTCTTACAAAAATCGCCCGCACTGACGGACATTCATCTGACCGACGGCGAGCCGATTCGCATCCGCCTTTACGGAGAACTTCGCCGGACGGACATCGCCACGCCGGACATTGCCGCCGCGTTTCTGCCGCTTCTCTCCGAAGAAAAGAAAAAATTTTTACAGGAAACGGGCGCTGCCGACACCGCTGCCACATTTTGCGGCCGCCGTTTCCGTCTTCACCTCTACCGCGCCGGAGGGACACTCGCCGCCGCGCTTCGATTGCTGCCGGACATCGGCGCGTTTCCGAAAGACCCGGATGAAAATTGGATGTTTCACGTGAAACAATTTCAGACGGGCCTCGTCCTCGTCACGGGGCCGACCGGCTCGGGCAAGACGACGACGCTCGCGCACATTCTCGAGGACATCAATGAAAATCGCGCGTGCCACGTGATTTGCGTCGAAGACCCGGCGGAATATATATACGTTTCCAAAAAAGCGCTCATCCGCCAGCGGGAAATCGGGCGCGACGTCAGCGATTTTGCCGAAGGCGTCCGCGCCGCCATGCGCGAAGATCCCGACGTCCTCGTGATCGGAGAGCTCCGCGACAGCGAGACGATGGCCGCCGCGCTCACCGCCGCCGAGACGGGGCATCTCGTCCTCGCCACGCTCCACGACCGCAGCGCTTTGGAGGCCATCGGGCGCATCGTGCATTCGTTTCCGCCGGAAAAAGAAGCGGAAGTCCGCCTGACGCTCGCCGCCGTCCTGCGCACCGTCGCCGCCCAAGTCTTGTGGCACCACGGCGAAGACACCGCCCTCCTTCGGGAAATTCTCGTCAATATCCCGCCCGTCGCGCACATCATCCGCGAAGGCCGCGATCCCCAGCTCATCGGCTACATGGAAATGGGGCAAAAGGGCATGCGCACGATGAAGCAGGCCGTCGACCGCTATCTGGCAGGCGCCGCGCTCTCTCCCGAAGAAGCCGCCCGTCTTCGCACCGGCATCGGGCTGTAAGCCATGAAAGAATACCGCTACAAAGTCTATCGCGAGGGCGAGGCGCCCAAGGACGGGAGCCTCTTGGCCGACTCCGCGCAAGAAGCCGCCGCGAAACTTCGCGAGAAAGGCTTTCGCATCATTCGTCTCGAAGCGGCGCCGAAGAGGCGATTCGCGCGGCACCCCTTTTTCGATCGCAGGAAACTTGCCACCTTTTGCCGCGAATGGGCGTCGCTCTTGGACGCGGGCATTTCGCACACCGCCGCGCTCTCCATGCTGGCCGCGCACGAAGGGGCGAAAGAGAAACCCATTCTGCTCGCCATCGCCGCCGCCATCACGGACGGGACGGAAACGGCCAAAATTTTTCGAAGAAGCGGCGAATTTCCGGAATTTTTCTGCGCCATGCTCAGCGTCGGCGAACTCTCCGGCACGCTCCCCGAAGAGCTCCGTCTGTTGGCCGCGCATTATGAGCGGGAACGGAAATTTCGCAAAAAAATCACAGCGGCGTTGTCCTATCCGCTGTTCGTTCTCTTCTTCGCCTGCTGCGTATTTCTTTTGATTCTGACCGTCGTCCTGCCCGCGTTTTCGCTGCTCTTTCAGACGCTGTCCATCCCGCTGCCCGCCGTGACGGCCGCCGCGCTCTCCCTCGGCCTTTTTTTGCAAGATTACGGCCTGTTTCTGCTGCTGTTTCTGCTGCTTGCGATATTGGCGCTCTCGCTCTATGCGCATACGGAAACGGGACGCGATTTCTTTTATCGTCTGCTTTTGCGCTCCCGTTTCATCAAGCGCCTGCTCCTGATTCGTTTCTGCACGGCACTCTCCGCGCTTTTGACCAGCGGCGCGCCCCTGTCCGAAGCGCTGCCGGAAGCCGCCGCCGTCACGGAAAACACGGAAGCCCGCCGCCGCATCGCCAAAGCCGCCAAGGCCGCGAACGGCGGCATCCAGCTTTCCCAAGCCCTCGTCGAAGCCGATTTCACCCTGCCGCTTTTGACGCCGATGATCGCGGCGGGACTTGAAAGCGGGCGCCTCCCGGAATTTCTGGACCGCGCCGCCCTCATCATGACACAGGAAACGGAAGAAAAGCTGGAACGTTTCAAAACCATCGCCGAGCCCGCCCTCCTCCTCTTCGTCGGCGCCCTGACCGCCGCCATTGTTTTCACCGTGATGCTGCCTGTCTTCGGCGCTATCGGGAGGGGGCTGTAGGAGAGAGATGAGAGATGAGAGATGGGAGATGGGAGATGAGAGATGAGGGGCACTGCTTGGTTTGTGCTTTCCTTTTTTCGGCAGGCGCAAGACAGCCGGGAGCACGATACATAGAGATCGAGACGTCAGACATCAGACGATCAGACGTCAGACGCTTGCTTGACCTTTTGCGCTCATTGCGCTGATGGGCGTTAGTCGTAAAGAGCTTGATTTGAGATGCAAGCTTTATCGAGCTTTTGCATTCTTGCTTTTCGGACGGCTTGATAAGGCTTGAATTGAGATACAAACTTTATCAAACTTTCGCATTCTCGCTTTTCGGACGGCTTGATAAGGCTTGATTTGAGATGCAGCTTCATCAAGCTCTTCAAGCCGTTCACCAAAAGCCGAACAGGGGAAAGCTCGAAAAAGGCAACAGCACAACCATCAAGCCCTTTCAAGCCGTCTGCCCAAAGCAAAACGTCGGAAAGGTCGGAAAGGGAAGCGGCACAACATCAAGCCCTTTCAAGCTTTCAATTCCATGTGACAAGACGACGAAGGCTTCAAGCAAAATCAGCAAACAAAAAATCCGATACATTTCTTGTACCGGATTTTTCTTTGATCTTTTATTCCGCTTCGTCGACAAAAAGCTGTTTCGCCGCTTTGTAGCTCAGCGCGTATTCGCGACCGTTGGCCGAAAAGCGAATCGGGCCTTCGTACGGTTCTTTGGCCGTGACGCAGATTTCCATGCCTATCTCGATGCCGGCGGCTTGCAGATAATCCATGAGCTCCATGTCCTCGCGGCAATAGCCGATCCGCGAGCGTTCTCCGACTTCCAAATCGATCAGGCGACGGGAACTTTGCGGCGCGTGGGTGCCGTCGGCCGCGGGAATCGGCGTGCCGTGCGGGCAGTACACCGGATGTTGCAAAAACGCATCCAGACGATCGATTGTTTCCGCCGATACGTGATGCTCCAAATGATGCGCTTCCCGATGCGCCTCGCTCCAGGAAAATCCCAGATGCCGCACCAAAAACACTTCCCACAGACAATGATACCGAATCATGCGCGCCGCTTCCTGGCGGCCTTTTTCCGTGAGCCGGCTCCCCTTGTAGGCCTGGTAATCGATGTATCCTTCTTTTTGCAGCCGCGCAATCATTTCCGACGTGGACGGCGGCGAGACTTCGAGCAGATCGGACAGGTCTTTATTGGAAACGACATGCCCGTCATCGCCCAGAGTATATAACGCTTTCAGATAATCTTCTTTTCCGGATGTCATGACAAATCTCCGTTTTGAGAAAAATTCGCAAATTTCTTGTGCTTCATTATACAAAGGAAATGAAAGGGCGTCAATTTG
>CAVEYT010000124.1:0-4667 GCA_963619995.1 Acutalibacteraceae bacterium
CGCCATCCTTTCTTTCCCGGGAAAGAAAGGAAATGAAGAACGACAGGAGTTCTGCTGGGAAAACACCCCGCGTGATTTTCTATAAAATGGCTGAGAATAAATATGAAAACCGTTTCTCTCAGCCACTTCTCTTTCTGTAAAGAGAAGTGTGATAATTATAATCACATCTCGAAATTTGTCAATTTTTCCGCGCGCGTTTCTTTTATTTTTATCCGTTTTGATTTGACACGCCCTTATAATTTTTGTATGATAGTGAGGGAATATTTTCTCAGGAAACCGGCGCGCTTTTGTAAGCGGCGCCTCCCTTTTGACATCGCCCCAAGTCGGCGGTGTTTTCTTTTTGTTTCCTTCTTTCCGAAAGAAAGGAGCGATACGTGTTTGAAAAATTTTGATGTCATCATCATCGGCGCGGGGCCGGCCGGTATTTTCACGGCGCTGGAGCTCGCCGATACCGGCGCGGAGATTCTTCTCGTCGAGAAAGGACGTGACATCGCCGAGCGGATTTCTTTGAATCGCGATCGGACGGCGCCCGCCTCCCTTCGCCGCCAAAATATCGTGTGCGGCTTCGGCGGCGCCGGTGCGTTTTCCGACGGGAAACTGACGCTCACGACGGAGTACGGCGGCCATTTGGACGACTACATGAATAAGGGCGCGCTCGCGCAGCTTATTTCGTACGTCGATTCCGTGTATTGCCGTTTCGGCGGTGCGGAGCGCGCGGTCTACGGCGATGAGCACAAAGAGGAGCTCCACGATTTCAAACGCCGGGCCGCTGCGGCCGATCTGGCATTCATCCCGGCGCGCATCCGCCATCTGGGGACGGATGTGAACGGGGAAATTCTGCTTCACATGCGGGAATCGTTTCCGAAAAATGTGACGGTCCTCTCCGATTGTGCCGTCGAAGACATTTTGGCCAAAGACGGCGAAGCACTCGGCATCCGAACGGAGAAGGGGACGTTCCGCGGGCGGTATCTCGTGGCGGCGCCGGGACGCGAAGGCGCGGAATGGTTTCTGAAAGAAATGGAAAAGATCGGCCTTCCCACGACGTCCAATGCAGTGGATATCGGCGTCCGCGTCGAGTCGCCGGCTGAAATTTATGAGCCCATCACCGACATTTGCTACGAATCGAAACTCGTCTACTACAGCAAACGGTTCGATGACCGTGTGCGGACATTTTGCATGAATCCCTACGGTTTCGTCGTCACGGAGAACAACGGCGGCCTCATGACGGTGAATGGCCACAGTTTCGCCCACAAAAAGAGCGAGAATACGAATTTCGCCATTCTGGTTTCCAAACAATTTACGAAACCATTCAAAGAGCCGATTGCCTACGGGAAATACATCGCCACGCTCGCGAATATGCTGGGCGCAGGCCCCATCGTGCAGCGTCTGGGCGATTTGCGCGACGGCCGCCGCACGACGGAGGAACGCCTGCGCCGCGGAATGGTGCATCCCTCCATGCCGTCGGCGACGCCCGGCGATCTCTCGCTCGTCTTGCCCTACCGTTTCCTGACAGACATCATGGAAATGCTGGAAGCGCTCGACAAAGTCGCGCCGGGCGCCAATTCCCGGCACACACTTTTATACGGCGTGGAGGTGAAATTTTATTCCGCCCGCGCCGAACTTACCCCAAAATTGGAAACAAAAATTCCGAATTTCTTTGCCATCGGCGACGGAGCCGGCATCACGCGGGGGCTTGCGCAAGCCTCGGCCGCCGGCGTCATCGTGGGTCGCGAAATCGCAAAACGCGAAGGAAAATCGAAAGGAGATTTGTAAATGATACCGAGATACACCCGCCCGGAAATGGAAAAAATCTGGAATGAAAGAAACGAATGGCAGACGATGCTGGATGTGGAAATCGCCGCCTGCGAAGCGAATGCCGAGCTCGGCCGCATTCCGAAAGAGGCCGTCGAGGTCATTCGCAAAAAAGCGGATTTCGACGTGGATCGCATTCATGAAATCGACGCGGAAATCAATCACGACATCATCGCGTTTCTGACCTGCGTCGGCGAGCACGTCGGCGATGAAGCGAAATACATTCACCTGGGCCTCACGTCGACCGACGTCAAAGACACGGGCCTCAATGTCCAGATCAAGCAAGCGTCGGAGATTCTCTTGGCCGATCTGGAGAAACTGGCCGACGTCCTGAAGCGCCGCGCCGTCGAATTCAAGTACACGCCGACGATCGGGCGCACGCACGGCGTCCATGCCGAGCCCACCACGTTTGGCCTCAAGCTCCTCCTCTGGTACGCCGCGACGCTCCGCAATATCGAGCGCATGAAACGCGCCGCCGAAACGATGTGCGTCGGAAAGCTCTCCGGCGCCGTCGGCACGTACGCGGACATCGATCCCTACGTCGAAGAATACGTCTGCAAAAAGATGGGCCTTGCCCGCGAAGACATCGCGACCCAAGTCGTCTGCCGCGACCACCACGCCGAATACATCACGACGCTCGGCGTGATTGCCGGGACACTTTCGCAGATTGCCCTCGAAGTCCGGCACCTCCAGCGCACCGAAGTCCGCGAAGCGGAAGAATATTTCTCGCCGAAACAGAAGGGCTCGAGCGCGATGCCGCACAAGAGAAATCCCGTGAAATCCGAACGCATCTGCGGCATGGCGCGCCTCATCCAGGGCTACAGCCTGCCGGCCTATGAGGACATTCCCCTCTGGCACGAACGCGATATTTCCCATTCCTCCGTCGAGCGCGTCATGATTCCGGACGCGACGACCGCGCTCGATTACATCCTCGACCAGACGACGAAACTCATCGACAAGCTCCTCGTCTATCCGGAAAAAATGAAAGAGGATCTCATGATGACCGGCGGCCTCATTTACAGCCCGCGCATCCTGATCGCGCTCGTCGAAAAAGGCGCCTACCGCGACACGGCGTACCGCTGGGTGCAGAGAAACGCGATGAAACGCTGGCTCGAAGGCGAAGATTTCTACGAAAATCTCTGCCGTGACGAAGACGTCGCGCGCTACCTTTCGCCCGAAGAAATCAAGGCCTGCTTCGACTACGAACCCATGCTCACGCACGTCGACGAAATTTTCGCACGCTTCGGCCTGTAAGAAAGACGCCGCGCGAAATATGATATAATAAAGACATAGTTTTGATATACACGTACATTTACGGAAGGAAGAAACGAAATGGCTACAGCAATGGTCATCGGCGCCCAATGGGGCGATGAAGGAAAAGGGAAAATCGTAGATTATCTGGCGGCCAAAGCCGATGTCGTCGTCCGTTCCCAAGGCGGAAACAACGCCGGCCACACCGTCGTCACCGGCGGCAAGGCCTATCCGCTCCGCCTCATGCCGAGCGGCATCATGTACCCCGGCACCGTCTGCGTCGTCGGCACCGGCGTCGTCATCGATCCCAAAAGTTTCATCGAAGAAATGAGAAACTTGGAATCGCAAGGCATCACCGTGGAAAATTTGCAGATTTCCACTCGCGCCCACGTCGTTTTCCCGTATCACAACCGCCTGGACGAAGCGGAAGAGTCGCGCAAAGGCTCCATGAAAATCGGCACGACGAAAAACGGCATCGGCCCCTGCTACGCCGATAAAATCAATCGCGTCGGCATTCGCATCTGCGATCTCATGAATCCCGACGTCTTTGCCGAAAAACTCCGCTACAATGTCACCCAGAAAAATATGATTCTGGAGAAACTCTACGGCATGGAGGGTTTTGATTATGAGACGATGCTCCGCGACTATCTCGGCTACGCGGACATTCTCCGCCCGTACGTCAAAGACACGAATCACACCGTGAATGAACTCATCCGCGAAGGCAAAAACGTCCTCTTTGAAGGCGCACAGGCCGCCATGCTCGATTGCGATCACGGCACGTATCCCTACGTCACCAGCTCGCATCCCATCGCCGGCGGTGCCTGCGTCGGTGCCGGCATCGGACCAAGAATGCTGCACAATATTTTCGGCGTCGTCAAAGCCTACAGCTCCCGCGTCGGCGAAGGACCTTTCCCGACGGAACTCCACAATGAAATCGGCGACCACATCCGCGAAATCGCGCACGAATTCGGCACCGTGACCGGCCGTCCCCGCCGCATCGGCTGGCTGGACGCCCGCGCCGTCCGCTACGCCGCCATGCTGAACAG
This sequence comes from Acutalibacteraceae bacterium, assembly GCA_963619995.1. GTDB lineage: Bacteria > Bacillota > Negativicutes > Veillonellales > Dialisteraceae > UBA1822. The sequence goes on from CAVEYT010000124.1 coordinate 4,110, forward strand.
CCTCGATTACATCGCTGTCACGCGCCTCGATATTTTGGACGACATGGACGAAATCAAAGTCTGCGTCGGCTACGAATACGAAGGCCGCGAGCTCGAAGAATACCCGGCCGACCTCAGCCTCCTGGAAAAAGTCACGCCGGTCTATCGCACGTTCCAAGGATGGAAGACCCCCATCAGCGACATCCGCAGCTACGACGCACTGCCGGAAAACTGCCGCTACTATTTGGAGCAAATCGCCGAACTCATCGGCACCCCGATCGGAATCGTGAGCGTCGGTCCCTCCCGCGAGCAAACGATTGTCCTGAAAGACGTTTTCTAAAAAAATAAATCCAATCAAAAAGCGCAAGGCTTGTAAAACGGCCTTGCGCTTTTTTGTCGTCTCCGATTTTGGGGAAACAGTTTTTCTTTTTCAAAATTGTTTCACGTGAAACAATTTTGAAAAAATTCATTGCGTCGTGTGACGCCAAGACAGCCGCCGCGCAAAAACAGGCCATTGACAAAATCAATCGTCTGGCGAGTGGCGGCGCACCGAATCAAGCTCTGCAGGCCGCCTATGAT
>CAVEYT010000125.1:0-4622 GCA_963619995.1 Acutalibacteraceae bacterium
CCCGGCCAATGCCCCCGTGGAACTCAATCGCTACAATCGATAAAGGAAACGCCCCTTCGGGGGCGTTTTTTGGTGCTTGCGTGTTTTGTTTTGCTATGGAGGCTGCTATAATAAGCGAAAAGGAGGCGCGAGATGGACATTCGGGATTTGGCTGATGGGGTGTATGAAAAAGTCGTTTCTCAAGATTTTTTAGAAACGTTGCAGGCTGCGGGAGAGAGCATTTGGCAGACGCGTGAGACGCCGGATTCGCAAGAGGCGGTCGGGTATTTATCGGGGTATTTGGCCAAGCTGGTGCGCATTTCTTTGAAAGCGATGGCCGATGAGGATCCGGAAGACGGAAGCGGGCTGGCGAATGAAATCGCGCTGACGAATCGATTGATCGAAAGGCTGACGGAGCAGATGGAGGCGCTGGGGGCGGGGTATGCCATTCCCCGAAATGATTTTCTTTTGCGTTCGCTGGAGCATCGAAGGAATAAAACGGAGCAGACGAAGTGGACGCTGCCGGAGACGTCGCTTTCGCGCTCGTTTCTTTTTACCAATTCACAAAAAGATGTGTCAATCGCGCATGAACTGGCCAAAGAAATCCAGACGTCGGATCGGATTGATTTGCTGGTTTCCTTTATTCGTCATAGCGGGCTTATGATGATTTATGACGATTTGAAGACGTTCACGAAGCGCGGCGGAAAACTTCGCGTCATCACGACGACGTACATGGGGGCGACGCAGCCAAAGGCCATCTGGAAATTGGCGGAGCTGCCGAATACGGAAATTAAAATTTCATACAATGTGAAATCGACAAGGCTTCACGCAAAAGCATATATGTTTCATCGCAAAAGTGGGTATTCGACGGCGTATGTCGGCTCGTCGAATCTTTCGCATGCCGCCATTGCGGACGGAATGGAATGGAATGTGAAGGTGACGGAGCAGGATATGCCGACGATCATGAATAAAATGCGGGCGACGTTTGAGACGTATTGGAATCATGAGGAATTTGAGACGTATCAGCCGGCGGATTTTGAAAAGTTGCAGGCGGCTGTCAATTTGGAAAATCACAAAAGTGTACAAGAAGGGGCGCGGTATTCCTTTGATGTGCGGCCATATCCATTTCAGGAAACGATTTTGGAGGCGCTGCGGACGGAGCGCGAAAGCCGGAATCGGTACCGCAATTTGATCGTAGCGGCGACGGGTACGGGGAAAACGGCAATAGCGGCATTTGATTATCGGAATTTGAGAGCGGAGAAGAAAGATGCGCGCCTCCTTTTTATTGCGCATCGAGAGGAAATTTTGAAGCAGAGCCGGGATTGTTTCCGTCAGGTGCTGCGGGATGGAAATTTCGGAGAGCTGGCGGTCGGGAATCATCGTGCGGCGCATCCTGAGCATCTTTTCATGTCCATTCAGACGCTCAATAGCAGTCGGTTTTGCGAAAAAATGGATCCGGATTATTACGACATGATCATTGTCGATGAGTTTCATCATGCGGCAGCGGCTTCGTATCAGACATTGTTGCAGCATTTTCGTCCGCACATTTTGCTAGGACTGACGGCGACGCCAGAGAGAATGGACGGCGGCGATATTTTACAATATTTTGATGGGCATATTGCGGCGGAAATTCGTTTGCCGGATGCCATCGAGAGGCGGCTGCTCTGTCCGTTTCATTATTTCGGTGTCGCAGACCCGATTGATTTGTCTTCCGTCAAATGGACGAAGGGGCAGTATGATACCAAGGAATTGAATGCGATTTACACGGGCGACGGCGTCTTGGCGAAGCAGCGGGCGCGCGCGATCATACAAGCGCTTGATGAATATACGGCGGATATAGCGGACATCAAAGCCATCGGTTTTTGCGTCTCGCAAGCGCATGCACATTATATGGCGGATTATTTTAATGAAAATGGAATCGCCGCGATGGCGCTGGACGCCCATTCGCCGGATGGGGATCGGATTTCGGCGCGGCAGCGATTGGAGCGAGGCGATCTCAAGGTCATATTCACCGTGGATCTTTTCAATGAAGGGGTCGACATTCCTTCCGTCGACACGGTTCTTTTCTTGCGGCCGACGAATAGCATGACGGTCTTTTTGCAGCAGCTGGGGCGCGGGCTTCGTTTGTCGGAAGGGAAAGACGCGCTGACGGTCTTGGATTTTGTCGCACAAGCAAATAAACGATACAATTTTTCTGCGCGCTATGAAGGACTTTTGGGGATCCGAGGCGTTTCGGTCAGAAAGGAAATCGAATCGGGTTTCCCGCATGTGCCCAAGGGATGTTTCATTCATTTGGAGGAGCAGGCGCAAGAGCATATTTTGAAAAACATCAAAGCGTCCATCGGGCGGGATCGTTTTTATATCGAAACGGTGCAAGAGCTGCGCGAAGTCTTGGGAGAAGTGCCGACGCTTTCGGAATTTCTAAAAGCGATAGGGACCGAGCCGCAACATTTTTATAACGGTCATCGGACCTATGCGCGGCTTTTGGCGCAGGCGGAGCTTATTCCAGATTTCCCGTATACAGAGGAAGAAGAATGCCTCCGAAAAGCGATGCCGCGCCTTTTGTCCATGGACTCACCGAAATGGATTTCCTTTATAAAAGATTGTTATGAAGTAGGGAAAAGGGCAGAAACGGAGATTGAGAAAAAATATCTTCGCATGTGGGCGCTGACTCTTTTTCCTGATACGGGGAAATTGACGTGGGCCGATCCCGCAGAAGCCATTTCCCGTTTTGAAAAGAAATCGGAATGGCGGCAGGAAATTTTGGCATTTTTGGACTATCAATATGAAGCCATTGATACCAGACCTTGCGCGGCGGATTTGGAATATCCTTGCGCGATGGAGGTGTATTGTCGGTATACGCGCGACCAGATTTTTGCGGCCTTGGGTTTTGCCAAGCCGTCCAGCATTCGGGAAGGCGTGAAATATTTGGACGCAAAAAATAGCGATACGGTCACACGCCCGACGGACGTCTTTTTGGTGACGCTCAATAAATCGGAAAAGGATTTTTCTGATACGACGCTTTATGAAGATTATTCCATTAGCAAAGATTTGTTTCATTGGCAAAGCCAAAGCACGACGACGCCAGAATCGAAGACGGGGCAGCGGTATATCCAGCAAAGAGAAAAAGGAAACTACGTCCTTCTATTCGTGCGCAGCGCCAAGCAGGACGCTTTTAGAAACGCGCAATCATACACATTTCTCGGCAAGGCGACGATTTCCTCTTGGAGCGGCTCGCAGCCGATGAGTATCGTGTATCGCTTAGAAAATCCCATCCCAGCGAAGTATATCCAAATGACAGATAGCAGCGGGGTCTTGTAAAAATGAAAGGAAACGGAGCGGAATTTCGTCTGATTTTTGGCCCCAAAAGCTGACGAGAAATTCGTTTCCATGATCCCGCGCAAAAAGATTCGCGGCGCGGGGGTCTTTGTGGTATACTATGGGCGAATTTTTGTTTAGGAAGCGCTGATTCAATCGTTATCTGATTTTGCGATCAGCATCATGATGCAAGACAAGGAAAAGGGCGACGCAAATAGTTGACCTATTTAAGGAGCCCTTTGACGCCGTATTGCATCATGATGCCGCAAAATCAGATTCTTCGATTGAATCAGTGGTTCCTTTACTCCATAGGAGGACGGATATGCTGCTTGCATTTGATGTCGGAAATACGAATATCGTATTTGGGATTTATAAAGATCATAAATTGCTGGACCATTGGCGCGTGGCGACGAACACGCTGCAGACGGCGGATGGGTACGCGGCGACTTTGGGCGTGCTGTTTCAATTAAACGGACTTCGCTTTGAGGACGTGGAAGACGTGATTATTTCCACGGTCGTCCCACCGATTGTGCCGATTTTGGAAACAATGGCGCGGCGGTATTTTCACGTGAAACCGATTATCGTCGGCCCCGGCATCAAGACGGGCATGAATATTTTGTACGACAATCCGAAGGAGCTCGGCGCGGATCGCATCGTGAATGCGGTGGCGGCGATTCATAAATACGGCGGCCCTGCGATTGTGATTGACTTGGGGACGGCGACGACGTTTTGCGTCATCAACGAGAAGAGTCAATATCTGGGCGGAGCGGTCGCGCCCGGCATCGGGATTTCCATGGAGGCGCTGTTCCAAAGGGCGTCAAAACTGCCGCGCATCGAATTTAAAAAGACGAAGAATTGCATTTGCCGAAACACGGTGACGGCGATGCAGGCCGGGATTTATTACGGCTTCGTGGGGCAAGTGGACGGCATCGTCGCCCGCATCAAGGAAGAACTCGAGCAGCCGGATATCACGGTCATCGCGACGGGCGGCCTCGCGGCCCTCATCGCAGAGGGATCGCACACAATCGACGTGGTCGATCCGATGCTGACGCTGGACGGGCTTTTGATTCTTTATGAAAAGAATAAGGAGGAGAAACGGTAAGAATCGTTTCTATGAGAGGAAACTTTTCCCTTTTCGGGTGAAGTTTCCTCTTTTTTTGTTGTCGGGATTTTGGTTTTGACTTGTGTTTTCGGCAGGCGCAAGACCGCTTGGAGGATGGCAGACGTTTTTTGCATTGGTTATCACGTGGTGATTCTTGCTTTTGCAAGGAAGAATTGAGATTTGAGAATTGAGAATTGAGCACAGGTGTCGCTTCGCGACATTT
>CAVEYT010000126.1:0-4618 GCA_963619995.1 Acutalibacteraceae bacterium
GGATGTGACGAACGGTAAACGGTGAACGGAAAACGGACAACGGACGACAGGAAAGAAGCGCATTTGAGGGATTTGGTATATAATGGAGGAAATATATCTGAAGAGACGAAATATTTTTTTATTTTTGAATCGCGGAGGTTGCGATGGGATGGGACGAACGGCGGAAGAAATATATCCTGGCGGCGCTGGTTCTTTTCCTTGCGATGGCCGCGATTTATTTTTATACGCATCGAAATGTCGGAGCGGGGAATCCGCAGCCGGCGGCGCCGCTGGTGCGGGTGGAGACACTTGCGCGGCGGGATATGAAGAAACGGGTCGTGCTGTCGGGGGAGACGGTGGCGCGGGCGTCTGTCGATATTTCTCCTAAGTATGCGGGGCGGATTGTCTCGGTCGAGGTCGAGCTGGGGGATCGCGTCTCGCCCGGCGAGGTTTTGATTCGGCAGGACGCGCGCGATGTCGGCGTTTCCATTTTGCAAAATCATGCGCAGAGTCGGGAGGCGTCGGCGGAGGCAATCGTGGCGCGGGCGACGTTTGGCGCGGATATTTTGAAGGCGCAGACGAATTTTGAAACGGCGAAGGCGACGTATGAGCGCTATCAGATGCTCTACGACGCGGGCGCGGTGGCGCTGCAGGAGCGGGACGAGAAGTATCGCGCGATGACGGAGGCGCAGGCGGTGCTCGCGGCGCTCACGGATCAGAATGTCGGCGGGCTTTCGGCGTCGGTCGCGGCGAAGGAAGCGGCGGCGGCGAAGGCGGAGTACATGGTGGAGGCTCTGGAAATCCAGCGCGAGGATCTGGAGCTGAAGTCGCCCGTGGCCGGTGTGGTCGGCTACCGGAAGGCGGAGGCGGGCGAATGGGCGACGGCGGGAGAAACGCTGTTGACGGTCGTGGACAATAGCCGCCTGTATTTCGATTGTCTCGTGGCGGAGCAGGATATCGGCGTCTTGCGCGAGGGAATGGAAACGGATGTTTCGCTGGATTCTATCGGAAAGACGGTGAAGGGGACCGTTTCCTTTGTCGCGCCGGCGCCGGAGACGGGCTCGCGTGCGTATCGCGTGCGGCTGGTGCTGGCGGAGGCGGCGCTTCGGTCGGGGCTTTTCGGCCGCGCGGAAATCGAGGGGACGATGCGGACGCAGACGTTTTTCGTCCCGAAGGAAGCCGTTTCCAATGAAAACGGGAAACCGTATGTGTATATCATCTCGGCGGACGGCGTCGCGCAGAAGCGGGCGGTCGTGACGGGGCTCGTCAATGATGAGGATATCGAGCTCGTCTCCGGCGTTTCCGCAGGCGAGCGGGTCGCGGTGACGAATGCGGCGCGGCTTTCGGACGGCGGAAAGGTCCAAATCGATGGGTAAGTGGAATTTGACGCGTTACTCGGTGACGCATCCCATCGGTATCACGATGATTGTGCTCTTTTTCATCGTGCTGGGGCTCTACAGCTATTGGCGCATCGGGGTCGAGCTGTATCCGAATGTGAATACGCCTTTCGTCGTGGTGTCGGTGCGCTACGACGGCGCGGATGCCGAGTCGGTCGAGCAGCAGATCACGAAACCGGTGGAGGATGCGCTGTCGTCCGTTTCCGATGTCCGGCATATCAATTCGCGTTCCCGGACGGGGCGCGCTTTTGTCATGCTCGAATTGTCGTATGACGCGGATGTGGACGCGGCGGCCATCGATGCGGCGCAGAAGGTGAATGCGATCCGGAGCAGTCTGCCGGAGGACGCGGATGATCCGGTCGTGGAGAAATGGGATATGGACGCGGCGCCGATCATGGACATCGCCGTGATGAGCGCCCATCCGCTGGATACGATGTATTCGGTGGCGGAGCACACGTTCAAAAACGAGCTGACGAAGGCGGGCGGCGTCTCGGAGGTGGAGCTCTCGGGCGGGCGCGATAAGGAAATCGCAGTCCTCGCCAATCGCGATAAATTGGCGTATTACGGCATCACGATGCGGGACATCATCGACGCGGTGAAAAATGAAAATCACTTGGCGCCGGCGGGCTCGTCGTACACGGATCGGCGGCAGACGCAGATTCGCCTTCACGCGCAGTATGAGACGCCCGAGGACATTCGCCGCGTGACGCTGACGGCCGCCGACGGGACGCGCATTCCGCTGTCGGCGGTCGCGGAGGTGCGGCGGCAGGATGAGCGCGTGTCTCGCTATGCGCGCATCAATGGCGAGGACGCGATTGGGATTTCCATTTATAAAAACAGTGATGCGAATCTCGTCTCCACGGCGGACGGGGTAAAGGAAATCTTGGAGGAGCTGCGCCACGATTATCCCGATTATCAATTCGTCATCATCGGCGACGATTCGGAATACGTGCGGACGGCGCTCTCGGGGACGCTGGGGACGCTCGCCGAAGGGCTCGTGACGACGGGGCTCATGCTCTTCTTCTTCCTGCGCGGCTGGCGGAGCACGGCGTCCGTCATCATCGCCATCCCCGCCTCTCTCATCGCGGCGTTTTTTGCGATGTACGTCGCGGGATTTACGTTCAATATGATGTCGCTCATGGGGATGACGCTGTGCATCGGGATTTTGGTCGATGATTCCATCGTCGTCTTGGAAAATATCCACAAACATTTGGAGCGCGGAGAGGATGCGGCGCGCGCCGCGGTGGAAGGGCGCACGGAAATCGGGATGGCCGCCGTCGCCATCACGCTCTGCGACGTCGTCGTGTTCCTGCCGATTGCTTTCATGAGCAGTCTCACGGGCCAATTTTTCAAGCAATTCGGGCTCACGATTGTCTTCGCGTCGCTGTTTTCGCTTTTCATTTCCTTCACGCTGACGCCGATGCTCGCCTCGCGCTTTTTCAGAAACGGGCTGTCCGTCCCGGATCGGAAAATTTGGCGCACGGTCGACCGCATCGAGGCGGCGATTCACAGGGAATATGAAATAGCGCTGGAGTGGGCGTTTTCGCATCAGAAGAAACTCTTTCTGGCGGTGGCGGCGCTCTTCCTGCTCTTCGTTTCCTTTATTCCGACGGGCATCATCGGGACGGCGTACATGCCGAAGACGGACGAGAGCGGGATGAATGTGATGGTGCAGATGCCGACGGATGCCGGGATCGAGCGGACGGAAGCGGTGACGCGGCGGCTGGAGGCGTACATCGGCGCGATGCCGGAAGTCAAGAATTACATGGCGATGGTGGGCGGCGGCAGCGGCGTGAATAGTGCGCGCATCCGCGTGGAGCTTCAAAATCGGCAGGATCGCAGCCGCAGCATTTGGGAGATCGCCGACGATGTGCGCGCCTTTGCGGCGGCGGAGATCACGGAGGGCGATGTGCGCGTCCGCGAAGACCAGGCCTCCGTTTCCGGGACGGGCGGCGGGATCGGCACGGGCGGCGGCGAATTTCGTCTGGAGCTTCGCGGAAACAAGATGGATGAGCTCATCGGCGCCGCGCAGGCCGTGCGGGAAAAGCTGAAAACGGGCTCGTATGGACTGACGGACATCAGCTCGACGTACCAGGAAGGCCTGCCGGAGCTCACGCTCGTCCCCGACCGCGAGAAACTCCGCCATTACGGCGTCACGGTGAAGGCTTTGTATGAGACGTTTTCCTCGGCGCTTTCCGGCGCGGGTGCGGGTGTCTTGCCAAACGACGTGGAAAATGACGGAAACGACACGGACATCCACGTGTATTTCGCCGGGGGCGAGAATTACAAGAAATCCGATCTGGCCGCGGTGCCGCTGCAGACGAAGGACGGTACGGTGCGGCTCGCTGATGTCGCGACGCTTTCCGATCAGCTGGGGCCGATCACGATTCATCGCACGGACAAACAGCGCTCCGTCACGATTGGCGCGAATATCGGCGCGCGGCCGCTCTCGACGGTGCTCGAAGAGGTCACGGCGGATTTGGAGAAAATGGAGCTGCCGAAGACGGTGAGCTATCGTTTTGCCGGGCAAGCCGACCGGATGCGGGAAAGCACGATTGAGCTCCTCTCGGCGCTCTTGATGGGGATGATTTTGGTCTACATGATTCTCTCCGTCCTCTATGAATCGGCCAAAACGTCTTTCATCCGGATGTTCTCGCTGCCATTCGGCCTCATCGGCTCGCTGCTCTTCCTGTTTCTGATGAACGACACGATCAATATTTATTCCATGATCGGCATCATCGTCATGGACGGCGTCGTCGCGAAAAACGGCACGCTTCTTTTGGATTACACGCTGACGCTCATGCACCGCGACGGGATGCCGGCAGCGGCCGCCGTCCGAGAAGCGGGGAAAGAACGCCTCCGCCCGATCCTGATGACGACCTTCACGATGATCGTCGGAATGCTGCCGACGGCTCTCTCCCTCACGGCCGGCGCGGAAGTCCGAAGCTCCATGGCCTGGGTCATCATCGGCGGTCTCCTGACGTCCACGCTTTTTACGCTGCTGGTGATTCCGATCATTTTCCTGTGGTTTGAGGAGAGGAAATGGGGGAGATGGGGGATGAGAGATGAGAGATGAGAGATGAGAGATGAGAGATGAGAGATGAGGGGCATGGCTGTTTCCTGTTTTGGTTTTGCGGCGTTGGAGGTAAAAAAACTTTCTGCGGATAGAGATGGGGAGCCGGCTTTTAGCATTCTCTGCTTTCGTGGCGTTTGCGGTGAATGACTCTCGCAAGATAGAGATG
>CAVEYT010000127.1:0-4536 GCA_963619995.1 Acutalibacteraceae bacterium
TCTTTCTTCCACGGGGAAGAAAGAAAGTAGATCGCGACAGGAGTTCTGCGGGGAAGCACCCCGCGTGATCATCGCCGAATGGCGAATGCGAGAAAGCGCCCCGCATGATTCGTGCAAGCCAAAGCGCCCCAGCGGGATGCTCCGCGTTCGCAAAAAGTTATGCGCCTGTGGCGCATTCTATCTTCCGCCGCTCCGCGCCACCTTCCTTCAAAGGAAGGCTAAACAGGTGTCGCCTGCGGCGACAAATTTCGCATTCAGCGTCCCATCACCCGCCCCTCCGGGGCACCCTCTCCCAATAGAGAGGGCTTGATAGGTGGCGGCTCCGCCGCATTATTATATCGCTTCGCGCATATAATAATGCGCGCGCCGCCGCGCACGCCTTATCTCTCATAGCGCACGAAGCGATACCCTTCGTGCACCTCCGCCGCCGTTTCCTTCCAGTCTTCTTTCGAAAATTCCGGGAAATAGGCGTCGCCGTCATATTCTTTTTCTATTTCCGTGAGTTCCATCGCTTGAGCATACGGCAAAAGCGTCCGGTACACCGACGCGCCGCCGATAATGAAAGCGTCCGTGTCCGAAAGGCGATCCAAAAGTTCCGAGACGCTGTGGCAGCAGATGACGCCCGCCAGCGCTTTGTACTCCTTGTTTCCCGTCAAAATATAATGCGTCCGTCCGGGCAGGACGCCGGGGAGGCTCTCGAACGTTTTCCGGCCCATGACGATGGGATGGCCCATGGTGAGCGCCTTGAACCGTTTCAAATCTTCCGGAATGTGCCAGATGAGGCGATTGTCTTTCCCAATCACGCGATTTTTCGCCAGCGCACAAATGATCGTGAGCATCAGACGGAGACCTCCATCGCCAGTTTCCCGTGGTGCCGATAATCGTCGAGCGTGATGTCCTCGGGGGTGAAGGCGTAAAAATCGGAAACATTCGGATTGATGCAGAGCCGCGGCGCGTCGTAGGCGTCGGGGAGGCGCGTCAGCTGCTCGCGGAGGGCGGCCTCGTGATTGGCGTAAATGTGCGCGTTATTGATGACGTGCGTGAAAAGGCCGGGGCGCAGGCCCACCGACTTCGCGATGAGATGGACGAGCACGGCGTATTGGGTGAAATTGAAAGGAATGCCGAGCCCCATGTCGCCGGAGCGCTGGACGAGCATGCAATTCAGTCGACCGTCCGCGGAGACGTCCCACATGGTGAGGAACGCACAGGGCTGGAGCGCCATGTCCGGCAAGTCTTCGATATTCCAAAGGGAAACGATCATGCGCCGCGACTGCGGGTCGGTCCGAAGCGTCTCCAAAAGCGTATCGACCTGATGATATTTCGCAATCTGGTAGCCATACGCTTTCCCGATTGTGCCGTCCGCCTGCATCCATTCGTCCCACACGTGGACGTTCCAATCCTGCAAGACGCGGACGTCATTCGACTGTTTCTGCCAAATCCACAAAATTTCCTTGACGGCCGTCTTGAAAGCGACGAATTTTGTCGTCAGGATAGGAAACTCTTGCTCCAAATCGAATTGCAAAATCTGATGCGGCAATTTATAAGCGGGCATCCCCGTCCGGTTATCCCCCAAAGCGCCACTTCCCAAAATCCTTTGCACAATCCCCAAATACTGCGTATCCGCGCTGCTCATACTCTCTCCTTTCTGTAATCCGTTGTCCGTTTACCGTTCACCGTTTACCGCTCGTCACATAGCAAGATAGCTATTAGCTTCTAGCTGTTAGCTATTAGACAAAAACGGTACGCGCCTCCGGCGCATTTTATAAAATCGCGCGAAGCGCTTCCGCTTCAAACTAACAGCTAGTAGCTAAAAGCTAGGAACTATCTCGCGCCTGAAAACAAAAGCCGTTATCCGTATTCCGTTATCCGTTTACCGTTCCTCACATCGCATGCCCAGCAAAGTTTCTCACACACGGTCCACGGTTACACGGTCAACGGTCACAACTCTATGTGTCATTCTGATGTCTGACGTCTGACCGTCTGACGTCTCGATCTCCATGTGACGCAAAAAAACTAACAGCTAATAGCTAACAGCTAACAACTATCTCGCGCCTGCCGCCAAAGCAAAGAACACGAAAGCCGGCCCCTCATCTCTCATCTCTCATCTCTCATCTCTCTCACAATATCGACCGATACACCTCCGCCGCCTGCACCAAAGTCGGCCCGTACAAAATCCTGTACTCCGGCTGCATCTCCCGCACCGCATTTTTATCCTTCAAAAGCGCCAAAAGCATCTCTTCGCTGCACAGCGCATCCGGCGCAATTCCCGCTTTTTTCGCGAGCCGCGTCCGCACCGTGTCCATATACGTCAAATACGCCGCCTCGTCGAAAGACTCCTCGCCGCCGGCCGCCGTTTCCTGCCCCTGCGGCAGTTTCCTTGCGCCTCTTGCCGGGACAGTCGCGCTGACGGCGGGCTCCGGAAGCGGCGCGGCCTCTCCCTCATGCCCCAAAGCTTTCAGGAAACGCGCGCCGTATTTCCTGAGTTTGAAAGCGCCGACGCCGTGCACATTCGCCATTTCCTCCATCGTCCTCGGCTGCTTTTGCGCCATATCCTCCAGCGCCGCATCCGTGAAAACCACAAAAGGCGGCACGCCCTCCTCCTCCGCGATTGCAAGCCGCAGCACGCGAAGCGTCTCGAAAAGCGGCGAACGATTCTCCTTCGTTTTTTTCTTTCGCCGCGCCGCCGTATGCGCCATGATTTTTTGCCCGCCGATGGAAACGCCGTACACATCCGCGTTTCCCGCGATGACAGCCTTTCCCTTTTCCGTCACGGAAATCGTCGGATACTGCCCGCCTTCGCGCAAAAGATAGCCGTCCGCCACATAGCGCGCGATCGCCTCCCGGATTCCCTTCGCCGTCTCGTGCGACAATTTCCCGTACATCGGAAGCTCCTCGAAATGACGGCTGAGGATTTTCTCCGTCCGCGAACCCTTCAAAATCTCCGCGATGATCCCCGCACCGAAACGCCCGCCGATCGCGTCCGCCGTGCGGAAAATGAGCGTCGCCTCATCCGTGACGCAAGTCCCGACCGCCGCCGCCTCACAGTTTCCGCAATGCCCGCACGGCCCCTCCGTCTTCTCCCCGAAATAATCCAGCAAGAAATCCCGCAGGCAACCCGACGTCCGGCAATAATCCTCCATCCGCCGCAGCCGCTCATAATCCAGATCCGCCTTCTCCTCATCCGATTCATTTTGACCGATCAGATACTCCTGGATCCGGACATCACGCGCGCTGTAGAGCAAAATGCAATCCGCCGCCGACCCGTCACGCCCCGCGCGCCCCGCCTCCTGGTAATACGCCTCCGGACTCTTGGGCATCGCGTGATGGATGACATAGCGCACATTGCTTTTGTCGATACCCATGCCGAAAGCATTCGTCGCGACCATCACCGTCGTCCGATCGAAAGAGAAATCCTCCTGCGCTTGGCGTCGCTCCTCATCCGCCATCCCCGCATGATAACGCCCGACCGCCACGCCGAGACCGTGCAGAAACTCATACGTTTCCTCCACTGCCTTTCGTGTCGCGCAATAAATAATCCCCGCCTCTTTCGGATGCGCCTCGATATATTCGCGAATGAAATCCTCTTTATCGACCCCGCGCATCACGCGAAACGACAAATTCGGGCGATCCAGCCCCGTCCGAAAAAGCCGCGCGCCGAGCAAATCCAAATTTTCCCGCATATCCCGCTCGACCAAAGGCGTCGCCGTCGCCGTGAAAGCCGCCACCACAGGCCGCACGGGAAGTTTCCGGATAAATTCATCGATTTTCCGATAGCTCGGCCGGAAATCATGCCCCCACTGCGAGACGCAATGCGCCTCATCGATCACGACCAGCGAAAGCGGCACCTGCCGAAGGCAATCCGTGAAATATCCCTGCTCCAATTTCTCCGGCGCCATGTACAAGAGCTTGAGGCGCCCGCGATACAAATCCCGCAGCCGCTCGATCGTTTCCTCCTGCGAGACCGTACTATTCACAAAAGCCGCCGGAATCCCCTGCGCCGAAAGCGCCTCCACCTGATCCTTCATGAGCGAAATCAAAGGCGAAATCACCACCGTCCCATGCGGCAGCGCCAACGCCGGGATCTGGAAACAAATCGACTTCCCCGCGCCCGTCGGCATGATCGCCACCACATCGTCCCCACCCAAAATCGCCCGCGCGATCTCCTCCTGCACGGGGCGAAACGAATCATAGCCGAAATACCGCTTCAAAAGCGCCTTCAAATCCATACGTCAAACCTCTCCGAAAATTTTCTTCCATTATAGCACGAAACGGGCGGAGATTTTTAGAAACAAAAAGAGTTGTGTCAGGCGCGAGATAGTTGTTAGTTGTTAGCTATTAGCTATTAGTTTTTTTGTGGCACATAGAGATTGAGACGTCAGACGATCAGACGTCAGACATCAGACGATTCTTTGCTTTGGTTGTCGCACACTGCTTCCGGCTCTTGCATGAAAGAATTGAGAATTGAGATTTGAGAATTGAGCGCAGGTGTCGCTTGTGCAAACGAACTGGAGCCTTAGGAACGTAGTGACGCGAGGC
>CAVEYT010000128.1:0-4504 GCA_963619995.1 Acutalibacteraceae bacterium
ACTGTGTACGGCTGTCGGTTGCGGCGGAGATAAAAAAGAAGCGGCGGGCGCGAAAAAGAAAATCGCGGTGATCCAGCTCATGCAGCACGGCTCGCTCGACGCGGCGAACCAGGGCGTGATGGATCGGCTCGCGGCGCGCGGATACACGGCGGACAAAATTGAAGTCGATCAGCAAAACGCGCAAGGCGATCAGTCAAATTTGAAGAGCATCGCGCAGCGTTTCCTCTCGGCGCACCCGGATCTCATCGTCGGCATTTCGACACCGGCGACACAGGCCGTCGCGAATGAAATCAAAGACGTCCCGATTGTCGGCGTGGCGATCACGGATTTTGAAACGGCGAAGCTCGTGAAGAGCAACGCGAAGCCGGAAACGAACGTAACGGGTGCCAACGATCGCGGCCCCGTGGAAAAGCAAGTGGAGATGGGAAAAGTTTTTGTCCCGAACGCGACGCGCATGGGCCTCCTCTACTGCTCGTCGGAAGTGAACAGCCAAATCCAAGCGGCGCAGGCGAAAAAGCAAGCCGAAGCGATGGGCCTCACCGTCGTGGAGAAGACGGTTTCCTCCGTGAATGACATCCAGCAAGTCGCCGAAGCCATGGTCGGCGCGGTGGATTACATCTACGTCCCGACGGACAACGTGATCGCCTCGGCCATCCCGTCCCTCGTCAAAGTGACGGATGCGGCCAAAATCCCCGTCTTCGTCGGCGCGGACAGCATGGCGCGTGACGGCGCACTCGGCTCGCTCTCCGTCGATTTCTACAAAACGGGCCTCCAAGCGGGCGACATGGCCGCCGACATTCTGGACGGCAAAGGGAAACCGGAAACCATGCCCGTCCAAGACCCGGCGGACCTCACCGTCATCATCAATAAAAAGAACGCCCAAATCCTGGGCATCCAAATTCCGGACGTGTACAAAGACGCGACATTCGTCGAATAAAATTAGGGAAACAAAAAACCGCTCACACCGATTTCTCGGCATGAGCGGTTTTTCTTGACGTGCTCTGCTGTTTCCTCTAAAATAAAGTCGGATGGCGCGGATGCGGCTTTCCCCCGAAAGGGGGTGAGGGGATGTCAGTATACGAGACATTGTCTTTGATGATTGCTTTCGCCACATTGATCCTCCTCATCGTTTCGATAAGGAAGAAATAAAAATTCTTTGGAAATGAAAAAAAGCCCGACATTCATCGGGTGAATTTTCCGGCTTTCTCTCAAGTAAAAAATATCTATGGGAAAGGCCGGTCAGGACATCCAAGCCATCCCCTGAAATCATTATACCCGCCTTGTCAATGTTCCGCAAGGCGGGTATTTTTATAAAAGAGTTGCGTTTTCGAAACTCTTTTATGATGAATCACACGGGGTGCTTCCCCGCAGAACGCAGCATGATTGATTACTCAAAGAGCTATGTAACGTTATGCGGACAATAAAGCGGTGTGCGCTTCGCGCACATTTTCGCATTCGCGTCCCATCATCCGGCGCTTCGCGCCACCTTCCTCCAATAAGGAAGGCTTACGATGTAGCGGCTCCGCCGCATTTTAATAATCGTCGCCGGAGGCGACACCTGAACTGCTCACTGCTCACTACTAATTGCTAACTTTTGATCGCCTGACGTCTTTGCCTCTATGAGCCGCCCAAAACTAATAGCTAACAGCTAAAAGCTAACAACTATCTTGCGTCTGCGGCCCAAAGCGGAGAACGCCATCCGCCATGCCCCTCATTCTGTTTTTCGTGTTACAATGAAAGAAACAGTTTCAAAGACCGGAGAGAGACATGAAAGAATTCATCATTTCCGAAAAAAATGAAGGGCAGCGGCTCTTGCGATTTTGTGAAAAAATTTTGCCGCAAGCGTCGCGGGGATTTTTGTACAAATCGTTTCGCAAGAAAAATATCGATTGCAACGGGAAGAAATGTGCGGGCACGGAAATTTTGGCGGCGGGCGATGTCGTACGCGTTTGGTTTTCGGAGGAAACATTTGCAAAATTCTCCGCAAGAGAGACGAAAGCGCGGCGCGCGGCGGATGAGATTTCCCTTTCCGTCGCCGTCGTGTATGAGGACGATGAGGTTTTGATTGCGAAGAAGCCGCGGGGGATGCCGACGCAGCGAGATGACTCGGGCGCGGTGTCTTTGAATGATTGGCTTTTGTCCTATGTCGGCGAGGCGGCGGGGGTGCGGCCTTCGGCTTGTCATCGGCTGGATCGAAACACGGAGGGGCTCGTGGTCTGCGGGAAGACGGTGCGGGCGTTGCGGCTTCTTTCGGATTGGATTGCGGAGCGGAAATTGCAAAAGTTTTATCGCGCGCTCGTCTTCGGTCGGACGGACGCGGCGGGGACGATTTCGACTTGGCTTTTGAAGGATGCGGGCACGAATACGGTCGCGGCGGTGGCGGAGAAAACGCCGGGCGCGCTGCCGGCGGTGACGAAATTTCGGCGGCTTTCGGAGACGGCCGCCAGCGGCGCGGTCGTCACGGAAATCGAAGTGGAACTTTTGACGGGCCGCGCGCATCAGATTCGCGTGCATCTGGCATCCGTCGGCCATCCGCTTTTGGGTGATGCGAAATACGGCACAAAGGAAAGTGTCGCGCTTTCGCGGCGTCTCGGATTTTCGGCGCAGGCGCTGTCGGCGACGCGGCTCGTGTTTCCGGAAACGGATGGATTTTTGGTGAGTCTTTCGGGACGGACGTTTTCCGTCGAGCCGGATTTTTCCGATTGGACAAAAAAGGGCTGAGCGATTTCCGTTTCCGTTTCAAAAATGTGGTATAATGACAGTATGGTAATTTCCGATGGGATTCGGAAAAGTCTTCTGGAAGGGAGAGGTTTGATGAAGAAAATTTTGATGGCACTCGGGATAGCGGCGGCGGTGTCCGCGGCTTGCGTTTCCGTATCCGCCAAGGAATGGAAATACAGCGATACGCTGACGCTCGATATGTCCAGTGTCGAAATCAAAGTCGATACGAATGGGCATGAGATTTGCACGTTTGAGGGCGTGGAGAAGATCCCGAACGGCACGAATAAGTATACGTATGTGTACGACGTGACGGCGCGTACGATTCAGATTAAAAATATGGAGCAGAAGACGGATAAGCTCCATTATTCCACGTCTTTCAATCCGCTTCCGATCGATTCGGCCAATGAGGTCGTCCGCGAACGGGGCGAGATGGCCCAGCGCGTCTACAATATGAAGATGGCGCTGAAGAAAATGTAACATATGGCGATGCAGGAAGGAAACCCGTTTTTCGATATTTCGCGCGACCTTCTTCATTTCATCTCCAAAGCACCGACGCCGTTTCACGCAGCCCAAGCGATGAAAACGGCGTTTGTGTATGATGGGGCGACGGAGCTTCGCGAGGAGGACGAATGGGAGATCGCGCCGGGGCATAAGTATGTGGTGACGAGAAACGGAAGTGCGCTCGTCGCTTTCGCGGTGCCCGAGAACGGCGCGGATGATTTTCGCATTTTGGCGGCGCACGGGGATTCGCCGACGTTTCGCGTGAAAGAAAATCCGGAGCTTTCGGATTCTTTTTATGTGCGGCTCAATGTCGAGGGTTACGGCGGGATGCTCATGCACACGTGGACGGATCGTCCCCTCGGCGTCGCAGGGCGCGTCATGGTGCGCGAGGACAATCATGTGGTGCCGCGGCTCGTCGCGACGGGGAAACCCATCTTGCTCATCCCGTCTTTGGCGATTCACATGGATCCGAAAGCAAATGCGGGGCACGCGTGGAATGTCGCGAAGGATTTGCTGCCGCTCTACGGCTTGGCAGGCGGTACGATTTCTTTCATGGACGTCATCGCGGCGGAAGCGCATTGCGCGAAAGAGGATATCCTGGGGCATGATTTGTCGCTCGTGTCTCTCGTGCCGGGGACGATCTGGGGCGCGGAGGATGAATTTGTGAGCGCGCCAAGGCTCGATGATTTGCAATGCGCGTTTGCCGCCTTTCGCGGATTTACGATGGGGCAAAAGGAGAAACATATTTCCGTCTTTGCGCTTTTCGACAACGAAGAGGTCGGCAGCCGGACGCGGCAGGGCGCGGGCTCGGCGTTCTTGTCGGATACGCTTCTTCGCATAGCGGAAGCATTGGGAAAGACAAGAGGGCAGCTCTCGGCGATGCTGGCGAAAAGTTTCCTCATTTCCGCCGACAATGCGCACGCCGTGCATCCGAATCGCCCGGAAGAAGCGGACGCGGTGCATCGCCCGGTCTTGAACGGCGGGATTGTATTGAAATTCAACGCGGAGCAGAAATATTGCACGGACGGCTACAGCGCGGCGCATTTCCGTCTGCTCTGCGAGGACGCGGGCGTGCCGCTTCAAGTGTACACGAATCGAAGCGACAAAGCGGGCGGCTCGACGCTGGGCAATATCGCGATGACGCACATCGCGCCCCCGGCGGTCGATATCGGCCTCCCGCAGCTGGCGATGCACTCGTCATATGAAACGGCGGGCATCCGCGACACGGCGTATCTCGTGACGGTCGCGGCGAAATTTTTTGAATAAATTTGTGCAATGAAAA
>CAVEYT010000129.1:0-522 GCA_963619995.1 Acutalibacteraceae bacterium
ATGAGAGATGAGGGGCATAGCTTTATTTTTCTCAGCCTTTGCGGCATGGATAATGACAAATTTTCTGCTGATGGAGATGAGAAACGTCCCATCTCTATCAGCGCTTTATTTTCCATCGCAAACGCCGCAAAAGGAAAAAACGAAAAAGCCCGGCTCCTCATCTCTATCTTGCAAAAACAATCGGCACCGACGCCGCAAAAGGAAAGCAAAGAAAAAGCCCGGCTCCCCATCTCTATCTTGCAAAAGCAATCGGCACCAACGCCACAAAATGTAAGAACGAAAAAAGCTCGGCTCCTCTTCCCTCTTCCCTTTATTCCACCAGACTAACGCGGGAGAGGGATTTTTGTCAAGAGAGTTCTTTTCGCGATGTGGTACAATATTTCATGGAAGTGGATAAATTTTATTTTGAAATATCGGAGAATCGTTCGTTTTTATGTTTGCATATGTAAGGCACGTGGCGGGTCGCTGGGCGCTTTTGTCGTTGCTACTCTTTGCCGTGTCATTTTGGGCCGTGTGGATTTT
>CAVEYT010000129.1:532-4474 GCA_963619995.1 Acutalibacteraceae bacterium
GTGGATTTTCGGCTCGGCCGGCGGTTGGAATGCGGAGTCTTCTTGGCTTTTGATTCTGTTTTCGGCGCAGATTGCCTTTGCGGCAGCGGTCTTTGCCCATAAGAAACAGATGACGGCGGGGGCGTCGCTTTTGGCGTTGCTGGCTGTGCTTTTTGTGTGCGCGCTCATTGTGCCGTATCTGGCGACCTTGATTTCGCTCGATGCCATCAATATGGGGGAGACCATTTCGGAGGTCGCCTTGGCGCTGGGACTTTTGGCATCCGGGCTTTCGGTGGGCTGGCTTCTTCCCAATCCGTGGCGACGGCTGTGGCGCGGTATTTTTGCGCTGGCCGTGTTGCTCTACATATTGGTGCGTTTCGTCTACATCGGCTATTTTGAAGTGTCGGGGGCCTTGGTTTCCGAGAATATGCTTTTGGCTTTGGCGCAGACGAATACAGAGGAAACACTTGAATTTATCGAAGTAAATTTGCCGTATGCGGCGCTCTTTTTCGGTGTCTTCCTTCTCTTGGGAATCGTTTTTTTCTTTTTCCGGCTGTCGACGTACTGTTTTGCCAATCCGTTTCGTCTGGCGGCGGAGGAGAAAGTCTTTCTCGGTTTCTTCGTCGCGTTGAATTTCTTATGTGTGGGAATTTCCAATTCGGGGACGCTGTTTTCCACGGCGGTGTGGAAAGCGCATGAGACGCTTTTAAGTTTCGTTGAATACCAGATGATTGTGTCCGACCATAAAAACAGAAATATCAAAGATCCGGCGATTCTGGAGAAATTGGCTACGGTGCCGGACGGGGTGTATGTGCTGGTTATCGGAGAATCGCTGAATCGCGACCATATGAATGTGTACGGATACCCCAGAGAGAATACACCGTTTCAATCGGCGGCGGCGTGGGATTATCATTTCACGTTTTTTGACCGGGCGTATGCTTGCTACACGCAGACGGTGCATGTGCTGACGTATGCGCTGACGGAAAAAAATCAATATAATGATATGAAACTTTCGGACGCGTTTTCCTTGGTGGATATGGCGCGGGCGGCCGGTTTCAAAACGACGTGGATTTCCAATCAATCGCGCTACGGGGTGTGGGATACGCCGATCGGCGCGATAGGCTCGGTGTGCGACGAGCAATATTGGGTGAATGAGTACATCGGGACGAAGGTCATCACGAAGGATTACGATGAGGCGCTGGTGCCGTATTTGGAAAAAGTGGACACGGAGAATCGTCGGCAGCTCATTATCGTGCATTTGATGGGCAGTCATATCAGCTATTGGGATCGCTATCCGAAGGAGTATTATCGCTATCCCATCGATTGCGATCGGCAGCGGACGAAGGAAGAAATCATGACGGACGAGTATGACAATACGGTCTATTACAATGATGAAGTGTTGCGCCGCCTGACGGAGGTCGCGGTGGATCGGCTCGATGCGGATGGGATTTTGTATTTCTCGGATCACGGGGACAAGGTCTGCGAGCGCCCGGGACACAATGCGGATATGTTTGATTTCGCAATGGTGCACGTGCCGCTGTGGACGTATACGTCGGATCGCTACATTGCGATGCATCCGGAAACGTATGAGATGATGCGCGTCCGGCGTCACACGGCGTTTACGAATGATATGATTTACGATACGATGCTGGGCTTTATGGGCATTGATGCGGCGCATTACGATCCCGGCTGCGATCTCTTCGGTGCGTTTGACAAACTTCCGGGAATGTTGATGACGATGCACGGAAATATTTGGCTCGACAAGGATGAAGAGGGCCTGGGCGACTGGGAAGGGAAACTGGCGGAGCTGCGTTTCCCTGAAGATGGCTATGAATAAAAAAATATGTATTAAAGAACAAAGGAGTCACGATGCGTCTTCGCAGAAAAGCTTGGATTGATGAGGCAATTTTACAATATCGGGATATTTTGTTTCTGGAAGTGCCGGAGGGAATCGCCGGGCATTGGCGGAATTTGTTTCCGCATCCGGAGCGTCCGCTCTACGTCGAGCTGGGGACGGGGAAAGGGCAGTTTATTTCCCGGATGGCGGCCATGAATCCCGACGTGAATTTCGTCGGCATTGAGCGCGAGCAGGGCGTCATCTACTACGCCGCGAAAAAAACGGCGGAATCGGAGACGCCGCTTTCCAATGTGCGGCTGCTTTTGGTGGACGCGAAAGATTTGGAAACGATATTTGCGCCGGGCGAAATCGACGGGCTCTTTTTGAATTTTTCCGATCCGTGGCCGAAGGCGCGGCATTACAAACGGCGCCTGACCTATCGGGAAAATTTGGATCACTACGCCTCTCTTTTGACCAAGGGCGGTCGGCTGGTTTTCAAGACGGACAATCGCGGCCTTTTCGCTTTCACCGTGGAGGAATTGGCCGCGCGGAAGTGGACGATTTCCTCTCTGACGCTGGATTTGCACGCGCATCCTGTCGCCGGGGACGCCATGACGGAATATGAAGAGAAGTTTTCACGAAAGGGGAACGCCATATGTCGTCTCGTGGCCAAAAAGCCGGAGCCGTGAAGAAATCGGCCGGGCTGCTCCGCTGGTTTCTCCTGATTGTCGTCGTGCTACTCGCGATTGGCTGTTTTAACGTGTCGAGCACGACGGCGTACATGAATATGGAGGAGGGCGCGAGCTCGTACCAGACGCTGGCCAAGCACATGGGAATGCTGGTCGGCGGGCTTTTCATTATGGCCTTTGTCGCGACGCCTTTTGGATTTTCATTCGCCAAGAGCCGGACGGGATTGCTGCTCTTGTCGCTTGGGACGCTGTTTCTTCTGCTGCTGGTACCGCTGGCCGGGCAAGAAGTCAATGGGGCGCGGCGCTGGATCAATTTGGGATTTTTTTCCTTTCAGCCGTCGGAGCTGGCCAAAATTGCGGCGATTCTCTGGGCGTCGCAAAAATTGGCGGCGCGGATTTTGAGAGGAAAAGAGAGCACGCTGGTCTTGGGCGCGATGCAAAAAGCGCTGGGCATGAAGCCGGAGGAAACGTGGGGAGAAATCCTGACGAATTACGGCGCGCTCTTTCTGCCGCTTGTCTATGCGGGATTTGTCCTCTTTCAGCCGGATATGGGGACGGCTGTTTTGATTTTGATGTTTCCCGTATTTTTGTATTTCTTTTCGGAAACGCAGGAAACGATTCGTCGTGACGTCGTCCTGACCGTCGGCGTGGCGACCGTTTCCCTTTTGGCGTTGGCGGTTTTCGAGCCGTATCGTATGCAGCGATTCACGGCGTTTTTGTATTACGAGCAGTATCCGGAAGGCATCGGCTACCAGACGCTGCAGAGTCTCATCGCGGTGGGATCCGGCGGGCTCTTTGGGCAGGGCGCCGGAAACGGATTGGCGAAATTTTACTATTTGCCGGAGCAGCACACGGATTTCGCGTTCGCCGTCTGGTGTCAGGAATGGGGATTCTTCCCGGCGGCTTTTGTTGTGCTTCTCTTTTTGGCTTTGATTTTCGTCGGCTTTAAATTGGGCGCGCGGATGCGGGATGTACGCGGCGCGCTCATCGTTTACGGCTGCTCGCTTTTGATTGGCGTGCAGGGCATTTTGAATATGGCGATGGTGCTCGGCTGCTTCCCCGTCACTGGTGTGCCGCTTCCGTTCATCAGCTACGGCGGGACGGCGCTTTGGATCAATCTGGCGGCGGTGGGGCTCATCGTCGGCGCGGTGCGGGAAAACGAAAAGAAAATGCAAGCGCGCGAGGATAGGATGACGGATGAGGCTCCACGGCGCAAATTGTCGGATGTGGCCGGTGGGACGTTTCATATTTCGTGACGGCGGAAAACGATGCGATATATCGATTTTGTGAGCACGCCGGATGAGGCGGGGGCGCTGGCGGCAGAAGGAATGCGCGAGGGACAAGAGGGCGCGGTCATCGTGCGATTTCCGGAAGCGGACATGGTTTCTTTTTACGGGAAACGATGCGAGACGGTGCTTGTCACGGCAAGAGACGCGG
>CAVEYT010000130.1:0-4458 GCA_963619995.1 Acutalibacteraceae bacterium
CATGCAGCGCCGCCGCAATGGCTCGCACCGCGCGCTCCGTATCGATCTCGCCCAAGTCTTCCGGCGCCGCCGTGACGCGAATGACGTCCGGCCCCGCCTGCTCGAAGGAAATTCCCAGCCGCGCGATGGCCTCCGCATGGTCCAACAGAAGCGGCATATCTTCGGCATCGACGGAAATGAGATACGGCACCAAGATGTCCTGCGTGGGAATGCCGTCCGTCGCCGCCGCAAAACGGTCATAGCGGACACGCTCATGCGCGGCGTGCTGATCGATCAAAAATAAATCGTTCCCATGGCGGCACACGATGAAACAATCGGCAATCTGCCCGAGCGGAATGACAGGCTCGGCGTCTTCGTCGACCGTCGGCACGTCAAAGAGCGGCGACGACGTCATCTCCGGCCGCGTCCAATCCGGGAATAAGCTTTCCTTGCTGTGAATCGCTTCGGCAGAAACGCTCGGCGTATACGTGCTCCGCGCCCCGCTGCCCGCGCCCCACATCGGTACAGGTTGGCTCGGTGCCGCACTCCCGTAAGCACTCTGCGCCATATTTTCGCGAAGCGCTTCCGTTTCCGAATTCCCCGTTTCCCCGGAAACCGGCGGCATCGGCATGACCGTTTCCCGCGCCGCATCGGGCAAAGTTTCCTTCGGTTTTGCCCCGATCATGGACGCCGCGACGGCTTCCGGCGTATTCTGCGACGTCAAAGCGCCCAGCACCGCGTGATACACGAGGCGGAAAATCGCCTGCTCGTCTTCAAATTTGATCTCGCGCTTCTGCGGGTGGACATTGACGTCGATCGTCTCCGGCGCCACATGGATGTGCAGCGCGACGATGGGATACCCGTTTTTCGGCAAGAGCGAATGGTACGCATTGTCGATGGCTTTCGACACCGTCGCATTCTCGACGACGCGCCGATTCACCAAAATGGTCTGCCGCTCGCGGCTCGATTTCAAAAGCGACGGCTTCGAAATGAGCCCTTCGACGAGCGCCGTCTCCGTCTCGTCGCGGACATCCAGCATTTCGCCGGAGACATCCACGCCGTAGAGCGCGGTCAGCACATCCAAAAGACGCCCGTTTCCCGGCGTTTCCAATGTCGTCCGTCCGTCATTGATGAGGCGGAAGGAAATATCCGGATTCGCCATCGCCATCTTCCCGACCATCTGCGTGATGCGGGACGTCTCCGTGCGCTCCGTTTTCAGAAACTTTTTCCGCGCGGGCACATTGTAAAAAAGATCGCACACGCGAATCGTCGTCCCCACCGGCGCGCCGACCGCCGCCGTCTCCTTGACGTTTCCGCCCTCGATCCGAATGACCGTCGCGCTGTCCGCGTCCTTCGTGCGCGTCGTCACCGTCATTTGGGATACGCCGGCGATACTGGCCAGCGCTTCCCCGCGAAACCCCAGCGACGCGATGTGATAAATCTGATCGACGGTCTGAATCTTGCTCGTGGCGTGGCGCACGATGGACAGCGCGGCGTCCTCCGGCGACATGCCGCAGCCGTTGTCCGTGACGCGCATGGATGTGACCCCGCCGCCCTCGATTTCAATTTCAATTTCCGTCGCGCCCGCGTCAATCGCGTTTTCCGTGAGTTCCTTGATCGCATTCATCGGACGCTCGACGACTTCGCCGGCCGCGATTTGATTGGCCGTGATTTCGTCCAAAATATGAATCTGCGGCATCAATGTGTCTCCTTTGCTTCCTGACTGAGCTGATACAGCGTGTTGATGGCCTCAATCGGCGTCAACGCCAACGCATCGACCTGTTTTAATTTCTCGATGATGGGATCGGCGAAGAGATCGCCGTAGCCCTTTGCCGGTGCCGCTGCCTTCGTCTCCTGCGGCGCCCCGTTTCCCGTTTCCAGCCCTTCCAAAATGTCCTCCGCCCGCTCCAGAAGCGATTCCGGCAGGCCCGCGAGCCGCGCCACGTGAATCCCGTAGCTCTTATCGGCCGAGCCCGGGACGATGCGACGAAGAAACGTGATGTCTTTGCCTCTTTCCTTGACCGTCACCGTGAAATTTTTGATGACGGGGCTCGTACTCTCCAGCGCCGCGAGCTCGTGATAATGCGTCGCGAAGAGCGTGTAGGCGTGGATTTTCTTTTCCAAATATTCCACGACGGCGCGCGCGATGCTCATGCCGTCGTACGTGCTGGTCCCGCGCCCGATTTCGTCCATGATGATGAGCGAATGCTTCGTCGCCGCGCGGAGAATCGCCGAGACTTCCTCCATTTCGACCATGAAAGTGCTCTGCCCGTTCAAAATGTCGTCGGTGGCGCCGATACGCGTGAAAATCCGGTCGACGGGGCAAATCGCGGCGCTCTTGGCCGGAATGAAACTCCCCGTCTGCGAAAGCAGCACCAAAATGGCGACTTGGCGCATATACGTCGATTTCCCGGCCATATTCGGCCCGGTGATGATATGAATTTCGGCATCTTTGTGAGAAAGCCGCGTGTCATTCGGCACAAACATTTCATTTTTCAGCGCGCGCGCCATCATCGGGTGCCGCCCCTCACTGATGGAAATGCCTTCCTCGCGCGTGATTTGCGGCCGCGTCAGCCGCTCCTTCACCGCCGCGCGCGAAAGGGACGCGAGCGTATCCACCTCGCCGATCGCACGCGCCGTAGAGAGAATGTCGGAAACGGCGGGCCGCAGCTCGGCCTTGACTTCCTGATACAGCCGCATCTCGAGCTGCTCCGTCTTCTCCTTGGCCGTCAGCGCTTTGATTTCAAATTCCTTGAGCTCGGGCGTGATGTAGCGCTCCGCATTCGCCAGCGTCTGTTTCCGTGTGTAATACTCGGGAATCGGCAATTTATTCGCGTGGGAAATTTCAAAATAGTAGCCGAAAACATTATTGAAACCAATTTTCAGCTTGATTCCGGTCTTTTCCTTTTCCTTCTCTTCCAGCTCCGCAATGAAACGGCGGCTGTTTTCCGTGATGGCACGCAATTCATCCAATTCGGAGTTGTACCCGGCCTTGATGTAATGCCCGTCCTTCACGTTTCCCGTGCCGTTCTCATCCATCGCCTTGTCGAGCAGCGTGTAAACGGTCTCGTGGAGATGAATCGAATCGGTCAATTTTTGCAAAAGGAGCGAAGACGCGCCGCCCAGCAGCTGCTTCAATTCGGGCAGCACGGCCAAAGAGGATTTCAAAGACAGCAAATCTTTCGGCGATGTCGTATTCGCTTCGATGCGCGTCAAAATGCGTTCAAAATCAAAAATTTTTCCCAAAAGCCCCTGCAATTTCGCCAGCTCTGTCGTGTGCGCGCAAAGTTCCTCAATCGCATCTTGCCGAAGCGTAATGGCATTGATATCCGTGAGCGGCCGCTCGAGCCAACGCCGCAAAAGCCGCGCGCCCATCGGCGTTTCCGTATAATCCAAAATTTCGAGTAGCGTGCCGCGTCGCCCGCCGTCCCACATATTGCGCGTGATTTCCAAATTGCGCAGCGTTTCCTCGGAAAGCAGCATGACACGGTCTTCCCGAAGCGAGCGAATCGTCCGAATCCCGGCGACATGGCCCCGCATGACTTCGGCCAGATAGCCGGAAAGCCCGCGCATCGCTTTGCGGATCGTCTCGTCTTGGATTTCGGCCGCCGCATCCGGCATCGGCGCCGTTTCTTCCTCCGCGCTCCGCCGCTCCAAAAGGCAGCCGCCCAGCCGCGCCGCCGCATAGCTCTCAATCTTCAAATACGTATCGTCGGACACGTCCAACACCGCTTCGGCCGGATTGTGAACGCAGAGTATATCCAAGAAACCGTCGAATTCTTTTTTTACGTCCCAGGCGCCATACGCGCATTCGCCGGTGGAAATATCCGCCAACAACAGCGCGATGCGCCCCGTTTCCTCTAAAATATACGCGAGATAATTATTCGATTTCGCCGCGATGGCATTTTCGTACAGAATCGTGCCGGGCGTGACGATCTTGACGATATCACGCTTCACAAGCCCCTTCGTCGCCTTCGGATCCTCCAGCTGCTCGCAAATTGCGACGCGGTACCCCTTCTGAATCAGCCGATAAATATACGTCTCCGCCGCATGATACGGCACCCCGCACATAGGAGCCTTCTCGTCCTTCCCCGCCGCCCGCGCCGTCAAAGTCAGCTCCAGCTCCCGCGACCCGACCTCGGCGTCCTCATAAAACATTTCATAAAAATCGCCCAGCCGAAAGAACACCAAACAATCGGGGACGCGTTCTTTGACGGCCATGTATTGCTGCATAAACGGTGTGACGGACATATGACAACTCCTATGAATGAAACTTTGACGTGCTTGGCTGTGTGTGTCAGACGCAAGATAGTTATTAGCTTTTAGTTGCTAGCTGTTAGTTTTTTTTTGCGTCTCATGGAGATTGAGACGGCAGGAGATCAAACGGTTCTTTACTTTGATTGCCACATCATGCTTTTTGGCTTTTGCAAGAAAGAATTGAGAATTGAGATTTGAGAATTGAGCACAGGTGTCGCTTCG
>CAVEYT010000131.1:0-4449 GCA_963619995.1 Acutalibacteraceae bacterium
CAATTCTGCTTTTAAGGCCGCTGTTTCCGATTTGATTTTTCATTGAGCCGCAGAGTCCGGCGCAAGGAGGCCCGCCTGTGCAAAATTCGCCGGTGCCGCGACCTGAAGGAGCGGCAGATGGAGGGGGCGCCGACGCGTCTCGCGGCCTTAAGTGGTAAGTACCGCTACAGAATATCAAAAGTTTCGCGGCGCGGAGACGTAAGCATTTAAGGCCGAGCCTCTGCCCGCCCCGGAGCTCAGGAAAATTTCAATCTGGCGGCGTCTTCTTTCTTTGCTACTTTCTTTCTTCCACGGGGAAGAAAGAAAGTAGATCGCGACAGGAGTTCTGCGGGGAATCTCCCCGCGTGATTCCTCGCCAAATGGCAAATGCGGGGAATCACCCCGCGTGATTTATCACGCCGAAAGGCACAAAAAAAGAAGGGAAACTTTCTTCGCGAAAGTTTCCCTTCTTTTTTTAATACATCACGTCCATGAGGCACAGCCCCAAAGCCGGTGCGGTGAAGCCCGCGCGGCTTCGGTCTCTCGCCTCCAAGATGGCCGGGATGTCGGAGGCGCTCCGTTTCCCTTCGCCGATCTCGACGAGGGTCCCGGTCAGGATGCGGACCATGTTTTGCAGGAATCCGTTTCCGTAGAAATCGAGGATGAGTTCGCCGGCTTCTTCGGTGATGGCAATTTTTTTGATGGCGCGAATCGGGGATTTTTTGAAATGTTTATTGCCGCAGAAGGACGTGAAGTCGTGCGTGCCTTCGAGGTCTTTTGCGGCGCGGCGCATGGCGGCCGTGTCGAGCGCTTCGCCCAGCTGCCACACATAGCGGCGCGCGAAGACGTCTTTTTCGTAGCCCGTGCGGATGCGGTAGCGATACCATTTTTCTTTGGCCGAGAAACGGCTGTGGAAACGGTCGCTCGCGATGCGCATGGCGGAGACGGCGATATCATCGGGAAGAAGGTCATTCACCGCCTCTTCCAGCTCTTCCGGGGAGAGCGCCAGCGGAATGTGCGCGTCGGCGTATTGGCCCCGCGCGTGGACACCGGCATCGGTCCGTCCCGCGCCGATGACTTGCACCGGTGCGCCCGAAAGCGTCGCAAGCGCTTTTTCCAGTTTCCCCTGGATCGTCGCGTCCGTCCTGGCCTGTTTCTGCCAGCCTTCGTAGCGCGTGCCGTCATAGGCGACGCGAAATGCGTAATGCATCAGAAATCATACCTCGCTGTCAATGTGTACGTCCGGCCCGCGCCGATGTAATAATGGCTCGTCGCGATGTCTTCGTCGTAATACTCCTTGTCCAAGAGATTGTCAATCGAGAATTGGAGCGACAGGTCTTTGCGCAGCTTGTAATGCGTATTGAGATGCAAGAGGAAATACGAATCTCTGGCCTTGAAATGGCCCGGCATCATGCCCGCTTCCGTGCGATCAGAGATGTACGTCCCGTCCAGATTCACCGTCCACGGGTCGCACCGGAAGGCTGTGCCCAAGTGGATGAGATGGCGCGGGATGTCGTAATCTTTCTCACCTTCAATCGTCCCGGTCTCCCAGGTGTAATTGAAATAGGACGTCCAGCGATCGCTGTGCCGCTGGGTGAGCGAAATTTCAAAGCCGTGTTTCTTCGCGTCTCCGGCATTTTCATAAAATTTATGATTACTGTCTTCTTTATTGAGATGAATGTAATCTTTGGTATCCGCATAGAAAATATCGGCCGAGATGTTCGTCTTGTTTCCCAGCTTTTTCTTCACGCCCAATTCCCAAGTGTCCGTCGTCTCCGGTTTCAAAGCCGGATTCGGATAGGTCTTCCCCTTGTCGCCGTATTTCACTTCCGAATAGCGATAGAGCTGGTAAAGAATGGGCGAGCTGAAAGATTTCCCGTAGGAAATATACACGTTGGTGCTGTCATTCACCGCATAATCCAAAGCGAGCTTCGGGGAGAATTGAGAATAGGATTTTTCTTCGCTGATATCCAATTTCCCGGCATACTCCTTCGTGTCGTAGCCGTCATATTTCGTGTAATGATCGTAGCGGCCGCCGATGTAGGCCGTCCATTTCGGCGCGAATTCCCACTTGTCCTGCGCATACAGCGCCCAATATTTGTCCTTGCCGCCCAGTTTCTGCGTCACCGCCGTCTCTTTGCTGTCCCAATTTTTCCAATTCGTCACGGTGCTGAGCGTCTGATCGAATCGATCCTGCCCGTAGGACGCGCCGACGAGCACATTGTGGTCGCCCAGCGTCCATCTCTTATTGAGATCGAAATCCCAGGAGCGATTCGGATAGGAGGATTTGCTGCCGGTCCCCTCCAGCGTTTCGTCCACTTTGCTCGCGGAAATATAGCCGTCTTGCGTGTAATCCACCATGCCGAAATGCGCATGCAATTTATTTTTCCGATCGTTGTACGTCAGGGAGTGCATATCATAGGTGCGCCAGCCGTTATTGCCCAAGAAGGATGTGAACTTGTAGGTCCCCGCGCCGATGGAGCCGCTCCACTTCGCATCCTCGGGCATATAGGAAACGGGATCCGAGTAGGTCCAGTTGTACAGCGAGTGGGTGTATTTATACGTCAATTTCTTGGCGTCGCTGAAAGCGTAGCCCAGGGTGACGCCGTAATTTTCCGAGAGCACCCGTTTCTTGCCGCGCTGCCCGATGATGGCATTGCCGTCCGCGCTGGACGCATAGCCTTCCTCCGGGCCGCTCTTGGAAACGAAGACATCGTAATCGCGCCAGCCGCTCGTCTGTTTCGATTCATAGAAAGCGCCGAAGAGGAATTTATTTTTCTTCCCGGAAACGGAATACGATTGCTTCGTCGTCCCGTGGCTGCCGTAGCTCACGACGGCCGATCCGTGGGCGCCGTCTTTCCGCGGCGTCTTGGTCATGATATTGACGACG
The DNA here is from genome assembly GCA_963619995.1 of Acutalibacteraceae bacterium. Classification (GTDB taxonomy): domain Bacteria; phylum Bacillota; class Negativicutes; order Veillonellales; family Dialisteraceae; genus UBA1822. Next base: position 2,870 of record CAVEYT010000131.1, read on the forward strand.
CCGCCGACCGCGCGCCCGCCGTAGAGCGCCGATTGCCCGCCGGAGACAATTTCAATCTTGCGAATCGCCTCCACGGGAATCATATTCCAATCGACGTCCCCGTTCCAAGCGGTATTCACTTGCTGCCCGTCGACGAGGACAAGCACGTTCTTTGCGCTGTAGCCGCGAAGATTCACCGTCCCCTCGACGGAATGCGTCGTCGAAACCCCGGTCGCCATCGCGACGGCATCGGCGGCCGTCTGCACATTGCGCTCCTTGATTTCTTTTTCCGTAATCACCTGCACATGCGCCGGCACGTCCGCCAAATCCTCCGCCTGCCGCGTCGCCGTCACCGTAACGTCCGGCAAGGTAAACATCGGTTTCTCATCCGCCGACGCGATGCCGCAGCCGGAAAGCGAAGCCAACGCCAACAAAGCCAATACTTTCTTGCGATTCATTCTGATTTCCCTCCTTGTCCCCGAAGCCGGAGACGCTCCTCATTGCACAGAGATTTTTTTCTCTTGCCTGTGCTGTGGGTACGATATCACAAAGAGGGGAAATAGGGAAGAGGGAAGAGAAGCAAGGCTGTTTCTTTTTCCCTTTGGCGGCGTTTGTGCTGAAAAGCTTTTGCAAGATAGGGAAGGGGGAAGAGAGGGGAAATGTTTCACATGAAACAATTTTTGCAAACGGCGGAAAATTTTGGAAATGAAATCTTATCTCGGTTGTGCTATTATATAGGAAATGGTATCGGGAAAAATTTTATTTTTAACGAGGAGGTTTCGTATGCAGGTCAATATCATTCATCATCCGCTCGTCGCTCACAAACTCACAATCATGCGCAAGAAGGAAACGGGGACCGGTGATTTCAAACGGCTTTTGGGCGAAATCACGGTGCTGATGGGGTATGAAATCACGCGGGATTTGCCGCTGGAGAATATGGAAATCGAGACGCCGATCTGCAAGACGATGGGGAAACGCATCGCCGGCAGAAAGCTCGGCATCGTCCCGGTCTTGCGTGCGGGTTTTGGCATGGTGGACGGGATGCTGAAATTGATTCCGGCGGCGCGCGTCGGCGTGATCGGGCTGTATCGGGATCCGGAAACGCTCTCGCCTGTCGAATATTATTGCAAGCTGCCGAATGTGGAGAATCGCGATTTCATCATCGTCGATCCGATGCTGGCGACCGGGGGCAGCGCGGTGGCGGCGATTGATTTGCTGAAAAAGCACGGCGCAAAGAATATCAAATTCATGTGCCTCTTGGCGGCGCCGGAAGGCGTGAAGGCGGTGAACGAGGCGCATCCGGACGTGCCGATCTACACGGCGGCGCTGGATGAATGCCTGAATGACCACGGGTATATCGTGCCCGGTCTGGGCGACGCGGGCGATCGGATCTTTGGGACGAAATAAAAAGGAAGCTATGCCAAAACGGTTTTACGTTTTGGCATAGCTTTTTTTATTGCGTCAGGCGGGGTGATTTTTTTTCGCACCTTTCGGTGCGGAATGTCGCGAAGCGATACAATGTGCGGCGGAGCCGCCACATGGTAAGCCCTCCTTATCGGAGGAGGGTGCCCCGAAGGGGCGGGTGATGGGACGCGAATGCG
>CAVEYT010000132.1:0-4442 GCA_963619995.1 Acutalibacteraceae bacterium
CTTGGACGGGCAATAACACAGCCGCCAGCACGGTCAATGCGAAACTCGACAATGCGACCTGGACGGGATACAGCACGGGCACGGCGATGAAACTGTCCCTCGGGAGCGATGCGACATGGAATGTGACGGACGGAGGCAGCCAGATGGCTTCTCAGCTCGCTTCTCTCACCGGTGCGAACGGAAATATTTTCATGGCAGCCAATGCCGGGGATCTCACGATTTCCGATTTCAGCGGCTACGCCAATATTTACTATGCGCATGAAGGAAACGGCGAAGACGAAGCGAATTACACCGCCGGCAAGACCATCATCGAAAAGGCGGCGGAAGGGGCGAATATTTCCCTTATCACGGACAATACGGGCGTTTCCATGGACAATGACGAAAATATCGCAAAAGTGCTGAATGCATTGGCCGGAAAGCTGTATTACAATGCCTATGTGACCGGCGAAACGAATCTTTCCGGACAGGTGAAGATTGCCGATGGTCTCACGGCATCTTCGAAAGCGCAGGTCTTGGGAAATATTCTCTTTGATACTACGACGGGGAAAGGTTATCTGGATGCCGATACGATACGGACGCCGGAGCAGTCGGTGGATACGTTCTCCGAAGTCATCACGGGCGATGCGTCGGCCGATAAGATTTACACTCGTTACGGCGTGCGCCAGACGACGAATGGGAACTATGTCTTTACGATGAATCCCAGTAAGGTCACGATATCGGATGCGCCGGCTACGGTCTCTGCCGAAGAAAATGACATTGTCATTTTGGCTCCGGATGCGGCGCTTACGCTGGAGAACACGGCGGAAGGCGGTATGGGCATCTTTGCGACGGACGGCACAAGCGTCTCGGTGACGGGCAAAGACACGACGGTGAGCGCGGAAGAAGCCATTGTCGCTACGAATGATGCCACGGTCACTTTGACGGGTGATACGACCATCACAGCAAAAGATACGGCGATTTCTTCCGGCGCGGGTGCGGCCGTCACCGTTTCCGGTGGCAAGGCTACCATCACGGGGGCACTGGATGCGGATGGCGGCTCGATCAAAATCGGGGATGAAAAAGGCATCGCAGCCAAGAGCGATCTTTCCGTTTCCGGTGACGGCGAGATGGTCATCAATGTGATTGGAAGCAATTCCACGCTGGAAGGCGGCTACAAAGTCGAAGAGGGCAAGCTTACGGTCAATGTCCAAAAGGGCGGACTTTGGACGCTGAAGGATTCTGCGCAAAAGAACTCTGCCGTGACGCGTTCGCTTCGCGCGGCGGCGACGTCCGGGACGCTGGATCTGAATGGCGGCGCGTCTGAAAGCGAAGCCGGCAACATCAAGATGGAAGCGACGGAGAAACAGACCATTTCCGATTACAGCGGCTATCTCAATGTGTATTATGCGCATACCGGAAATGGGGAAGATACGGCCAATTACACCGCCGGCGATCTCGTGATCACCAATGCGGCAGCCGGCTCGCAGATTTCCCTCATCACGGACAATACGGGTGTCACGTACGAAGAAGAAAATGTGGCGAAAGTCCTCAATGCATTGGCCGGAAAGTTGTACTACAGTGCGTATGTGAATGGCGCGACGAATCTTACCGGGAAAGTGAAGCTGGCTGACGGCCTCACCGCAAGCTCGAAATCTTTGCAGATAGGGGATATCGAATTCCAGAAAGACAAAGACGGGCAAGGGAAGTACAAAGAAGGCTCCATGAAGCCGGGATTTGATGGGATGTCTTCCGGCGATTATGAGACGTATGTCATGAAAGGCGTCCGCAGCGCCGCGACGACGATGTTCCACGCATGGCGCGACAATATGCAGGACACGTATCGCGCAGCCGATCTCGTCGATGAAGACGGAATCTTTGCCAAGGTGCTGGGCGGCAAGACGGAATCGGATGTCAAAGGGGTCAATGAGACGAATACGTACAAAGGCGTCCAAGTCGGCTATGACAAAGTCACGCAAAGTGGCTGGCATGCCGGTGTCGCTTTCGACTATCGTGACGGCGACAGCGATTACCTCTTGGGCGGCAAGGGCGATGACAAGCTCTACAGCTTCGGCGTCTATGGCGTCAAGAGCCTCGCGGACAATCGCTATTTCCGCGTCGCAGCCAAAGTCGGCCGTGTGGAAAATAAGTACGACGTCTACAACGAGACGCGCATGACATCCCTCCACGGTGATTACGGCGTCGCGGCTTTCGGTATCACGGCCGAATACGGAAAAACTTTCGCTACGGAGAGTTCGTATCTCACGCCTAAAGTGCAATTCACCTGGGCGCATGTGGGCGGCAAAGATTACACGGCAACGACCGCGAAAGACGATACCATGGATGTCTTCCAGGATGCGTATCAATCCTTCGTCGGCCGCGTCGGCGTGGAAGCCGGTTTGAAAAAGGCGAAAGGGCATTTCTACGGCGGCTTGTATCTTGCTCACGAATTCGGCGGCGATGTCAACAGCCGTTACTACGCAAAAGACGGCGGCTGGAAATCCACTACATTTGACGGAAACGACAGCTGGGTCGAGCTCGTCCTCGGCGGCAGCTATCAAGCCGGTTCTCGTGCACAAATCTATGCCGATTTTGCCAGAGACTTCGGCGGTGACTTCGAGCACCAGTGGAAACTGGATGCCGGCGTCCGCTTCTCGTTCTAAGACAGAATCGTTTAGCGAAACAAAAAACGGAAACCTCGTTTGTGGGGTTTCCGTTTTTTTGTTGGAAATGAGAGATGGGAGATGAGAGATGAGAGATGGGGGCGAGCTCTTTGTGTGCTCAGCTTTTTCGGCAGGCGCAAGACAGCCGGGAGGTTGGAGCGGCGTGCTCGGCTTTGGAAGCACATAGCGGCCGAGACGTCAGACAGTCAGACAATCAGACGTCAGACGGTGTTTTGCTTTACTTGGTACATAGCGGTGCTTACTTTTGGCAAGAAAGAATTGAGAATTGAGAATTGAGAATTGAGCACAGGTGTCGCCTTCGGCGACGATTTTAAAATGCGGCCGAAGGCCGCTTGGCGCATTTGAAAAGACGGCCATCGGCCGCCATTTCAAAAGATTTTACTTTTGTCCGACAGAAGTTTCCGTCTCTTTCAGCCAGCTTTCGATGGTTTTTAAGTCATATTCCGTGACTTCTGCGATTTGATTTATATCCCATCCTTTTCCTGCCAAAGAGATAGCCATTTTTCTCGCCTTCTTAGCTTCTCCTCCGGCCTTGCCTCCGGCCCAGCCTGCGTTGTAGCTTTTGTCTCGAATTTCTTCCATGATTTGGCACATTTGGCTCACTCCTATTAGTGTCCGGTAGAAGTTTCTGTCTCATTCAGCCAATTTGTTACGATCTTGATATCATATCCGACCATGTCCGCGATTTCATTAGTCGAATCTCCACGTGCAGCCATCTTAAAAGCCAGTTCTCTTGCTTTTTTAGCTTCACCTCTGGCTTCTCCTCCGGCCCAGCCTGCGTTGTAGCTTTTGTCTCGAATTTCTTCCATGATTTGGCACATTTGGCTCACTCCTTCCTGGTTCTCTTTATAAAATCGGACTTCATCCGCTAAGACTTCGTAATACATTTCATCGGGATCCGTGCAGTAGAGGTCGTGCATGAGTTTTCCCAATTCTGTTTCGTCTTGGATTTTGGAATTCACGTAGATGATGTGGGTACCATCCTGAAACGGGGTACCGGTTTCTTCGATGAAACGATGGATGTGATAGAGGGGGTTCTCCGCTTTTAGGACGTCATTTTCCGTGATAAAGATGACGTAGGTCTCGATGAGATTTTTGAAATCGTCTCCCGGTTCGGTGACGGAGGCGTCCAAGAGGGCGCTGTGGTAGCGGGCGCGCTTGGGATTGGCGCCTTCGTCTTTTCGTTGGATTTCGATGTTGTACGGCTTTCCGTCTTCGTCTACGGCCAGGACGTCCAAGCAGAGGGAGCGGCCCCAGAGGTTTTTCATGTTTTTCTGCGTCGTGACTTCGCGGACGGTCAAATCTTGGCGTTTCAAGATGAGTCGCAAAAGAATTTCGGCGCATTCCGGTTTCTGCAAGACCATGGTGAAAAAGTCGTCGTCCATCAGGCGGAATCGCCTAAGGAACGCTTGGTCTTCCTCGCTGACGTCATCCCAAAATGATGCTCTCGTCTCGTTCATGGCTCCGCCTCCTTCGTCTTTGTTTTCTTCATTATAGCATAATCTCAAAAATGTGCGAAACAGAAAGAGTGATGGCGCAAGTTTCAATTAAAAATTTATTAAGCGATTTTTTACAAAACCGTTGACCGTATGAATGTCATATGATTTATACTGTGTCAGAAATAAAAGTTTTATTTTATTTTACTCATATTTCCCCATCATTTTTTTACAGGAGGGATTGTATGCTGACATTTTCAAAGAGAAAGGTTTTGGCGGCAGCGGTCGTCGCATTCTTGAGCGGCGTGACGGGGAGTGGCGCGGCGGATTACACGGAGACGCAGAC
>CAVEYT010000133.1:0-4424 GCA_963619995.1 Acutalibacteraceae bacterium
ATTTTAATAATTGTCGCCGGAGGCGACACCGCTTTCCTCTAAAAGCTAACAGCTAGTAGCTAATAACTGTCTTGCACCTGTCGAAAGAGCTGAGCAAGCCAAAAGCCGCGCCTCTCATCTATCATCTCTCCATATGTTATAATAGAGGATAAATTTTACAAAACGATAAGCTTGACGAAGAGATAGGAGGTCTCATGGGGAAGCGGTTTTCTTTTATCCATTGCGCGGATTTGCATTTGGGCGAGCCTTTTTCCGGACTTCGCTCCGGGGACGTGGGGCCTTGGACGGAAGCGATGGGGAAGGCGACGTTTCGGGCGTTTGAGACGGTGGTGGATACGGCGCTTGTGGCGCATGTGGATGCCATTTTGATTTCCGGCGACGTGTACAATGATTCGCATCACAGTCTGGCGGCGCAGCTTTCGTTTGCGCGGGAAATGTACCGGGCAGCGCAGTCGGGGATCGAGGTTTTCATCGTGCACGGCAATCACGACCCGGACGATGCGTGGCGGGCGGACATCCCGCTGCCGGAGTCGGTGCATATTTTCCCGTCGGACCATGTGGCGGCGTTTCCTCTTTTCGTCGAAGGGGAGCGCGTGGCGACGATTTACGGGCGGAGCTACGGGACGCGCCATGTGCGGGAAAATTTGGCGGCGTCTTTCGTGCGCGAGGCGGATGACGGCTTTGCAATCGGGATGCTGCACACGGAGCTTGGCGCGCCGGATTCGCCGTATGCGCCGTGCAGCGCGGACGATCTAAAAAAAGCGGGGATGGATTATTGGGCGCTGGGGCATGTGCATACGCGCGCGGTGGTGTCCGAAAATTCTTTTATCGTGTATCCGGGAAATATTCAGGGGCTGCACCAAAAGGAAACGGGGCCGCGCGGCTGCTATCTGGTGGACATCGGGACGTTCGGGACGGTGACGCTGTCGTTTAAGGAAACGGACAGCATTCGTTGGCTGGATTTGCCTTTCGATATCACGCCGTATGAGAATGCGGAGGCGCTTTTGGCGGAGATTCGCCGGGTGCGCGCCGGGTTGAAACAGGAAACGAATCGGCCGAATATCGTGCGGCTCGTCTTCACGGGATCGGGGCCTTTGCATCGCGTGATTTCCTCGGAAGCGGGGCGCGAGTATCTGTTTCAAAATTTGAATGAGCGGGAGCAATTCCGCCATGTTTTCACATATTTCGCATCGATAGAGGATCGGACGCGCTCGGAGCTGGATTTGGCGGCGCGGCGGGAGCTTCCGGACGGCTGCGGCGATTTTTTGCGCGCGTATGACGAGGCGGCGAAGCTTCCGGCAGAGGAATTGTCGGCGCTCTTGGCAGATATCGTGAAGGCGCAGCCGGAGCCGATGAAAATCCCGGGGCTTTCCGGGCTGATGGATGAGGACATGCGGCTACGGGCATTCCGCCGAGCCGAGCTTTTGGGGGCGGAGAGTCTGGCTTTGGAGGCGGAAGATGAAAATTAAGGATTTGGAGCTTGTCCGATACGGAATTTACCGGAATTTGTCGTGGCATCCGGCGACGGATCGACTTGTCGTCGTGATGGGCGAAAATGAGAGCGGCAAGACGACGATGCTGCGTTTCATCCGCGATATGCTTTTCGGCTATCCGCGCGGTGAATGGCGCGGCCGCGAAGGAAATATGGGACTTTCCCGTGCGAACGGAGAGGATTGGCGCGTGTATCGCGTCGAAAAAGAAAACCGCTTGGAGACGGCGGCGGGCGAGGTGTCTCATGAAGACATGAGCAGCGCATGGTGGCACGGGCTGGATCGGCGGATGTATGAGAAAATGTTTGCCGTGGGGCTCGAAGACCTGCAGGGCGCCGGTTTCCTGGCGGAAGACGAAGTGCGGAGCCGTTTCTTTTTGCTCTCGGGCGGAGATTCGCTCGCGGAGGCGCGTCGCGGTTTTTTGAAACAAAAGGAAGCGCTTCTGTCGCCTTCGACATCCGGGAAACGGCGCATCAATCAGCTTTTGGAGAAGAAACGGGAGCTGGATGCGGCGCTGGAGACTTTGTCGGCCGATGAGGAACGTTTCTCCAAGTTGCAAAAGGAGCAGATCGAGATTCGCGACAAGATTGCGGAGGCGGAGAAGACGCTTCGCGCGGACAAGGAGGAGGAGCGCGCGCTCGAAAAGCGGCTGGGCGCGTGGCAGTATTATGAACGGGCGCGGGAGATTCGGCGGCGCCTCGATTTGTCGGAGCAGGTGAAGCATTTCCCGAAAAACGGCAAGGAGCAGTGGAATCAGCTCATGAGCCGGATGGCGCTGTTGCATGAGCAGAAAGAGCAGCTGGACGAAAAGCTCGCCGAGCACACGCCGCAGACGATGGAAGAGGTCATTCCGTGGGTGCACGAGACGGAGACACTCGAGGGGCTGTATCGGGATCTGGGGCGCTGGCAGGAGGCCATCGACGAGGAGACGGCGCTGGCGGCCGAAATGGCGGCTTGGCGCGAAGGTTTCGCCGGTCTTTCGGCGCAGCTGACGCTTTGGACGGAGCCGCTGTCGCCGGATGAAACGTATGCGGCGATTGACTGGGAGGAAGGCCGACGCGTGGCACAGGGCGTGTCCGTGCGGCAGAATGAATATCATTTCTGGGCGAAGCGGGAGCCGGAGGTCGAGGAGGAAGACGTCGCGCCGGAAGATATCCCGAAGGCGACGGAAGAGGATTGGCGCAATATCGAGGAGAAAGCCGGTCGAGCTGAGACGCTGGTGCGGGAGCGAAATGCGCGAAAGGCGGCGTACCAAGCGCTTTCGGAGAAAAAAGATTCGTATTTCACGATATGGTTTGTGGCGGCGTTTCTGCTGATGCTCGGCGCGGGCGCGGCGCTGTACGGATTCTACGCGGCGATGGTCGGCGTGGACGGACTCTACGGGGCCGGGATCGCGGCGGCGCTGTCCATCGTATTTCTTTTCGTCAATCACGTCGTGGCGGGAAAGAAAGCGAAGCAAATGGCGCGGCTTTCGGCGGAGCTTTCGGCGATCGAAGGGGAAATCGCGGACATTGCGGCGGTGGTCCCCGTGCCGATTCCGGATGCGGAGGAGGAATTGTCCGTCTTCCGCAACGCGATGCAGCAGAAGCGCGGTGAATTTTACAAGGCGCTTTCGGCGGCGCAGGCGCTCTCGTGGAAACACGAATCCATCGAGCGGCAGCGTCGGGAGCACGAGAAATGGGAAGAGGAAGGCAAGACGCTCGCGGAGGCCAAAGCGGAGGCGGAGGCGGAATGGACCAAATGGCTGTCGTCGAAGGGACTCCCGCCCGTTTCCGCCGATAACTTGGAAACGCTGCGGGATGAATGGCAGACGATTTTTGCGGCCAAAGGCGCGGGCAACATTTTGAGCGTCCGCATGGAGCGGCTGCGGGCGCGGCTGTCGGATTTTGAAAATCGGGCGAAGAAAATCATCGGCGATGCGCAGGAAATCCCGCTCACGCCGGAGACGATTTCCGAGATTTACAAGGAAAATACGAAACGGCAGCTGGAATGGCAGACCGTTTCCGAGAAAAATCGGCAGCACGAAGGCTATGAGAAGGAGCTGGAGAGCAATCGGCGGCAGTGGGACGCGTGCCAGGATGCGATGAAGCTGCTTTTGGAGAGTGTGGGCGCGGCGACGGCGGAGGAATTTGCCGAGCGCGTGACGGCGTACGAGGAGCACGACAGCCTGCAGCGCGATTGGGAGACGGTGCAGAAGGACATTCGCCTGTATGCCGGGAGCGACGAGGAATTTGCAAAGCTCTGGGCGCTTCTGGGGACGGGCGAGTACGACGAATGGAAAGAGAAACACGACGCGCTGTCGGCAAAAATCGAGGAAGAAGACGGGGCGCTTGCGGAGATGCGGACGCGGCAGGGCGCCGTGGAAAATGAAATCGCGCGTCTGGCCAATGACGAGGCCATCACGAAGGTTTTGCAAGAGAAAAACCAGACGGAATCGGATTTGGCGGAGGCGGCGGAGGCCTGGCTCACCGATGTGTACGCGGTGTACTTCCTGGAAAAGGCGCAGCAGCAATACGAAAGCGGCGAGCGGCCGAAAATCCTGGCCCGTGCGAATGAATTTTTGCGCAAAATGACGCAGGGGCGCTACGGTCTCGAAGTGTCGGCGGACGGGAAGAAAATCAGCACGGTGGATGCGCTCTACGACAAAAAAGACGCGAAAATCTGGTCGTCGGGGACGGGCGATCAAGTCTATCTCGCCCTGCGTCTCTCGATGGCGCTTTCTTTCGGCGAGCAGCTGGAAGCCCTGCCGATTGTGCTCGATGATATTTTTGTGCGCTTCGATGAGGAGCGGCAGCGGGAAACGCTTCGCTTCCTCATGGAACTCGGACGCCAAACGCAAATTTTCCTCTTCACCTGCCATGCGCAGACGCTCAAGTTGGCGCAGGAAGTGGGAGCAGAGCAGGGCACGGGAGAATTTTGGAAACTGACGGCCGG
>CAVEYT010000134.1:0-4355 GCA_963619995.1 Acutalibacteraceae bacterium
TTACAAACATAGAGCGAGTAAAAGGCAAACATCGCTTCGCTCGTTTGCGAGCGGTGTTGCTTTGTGCAAACAAACCGGAGCATTGGCATTTTAGTGACGCAAGGCGACTGTGAGTGCCATGCAAAGCTCGCCACATTTATAAAATCGTCGCGAAGCGACACCTGCGCTCAATTCTCAAATCTCAATTCTCAATTCTTTCTCGCAAGAGCCGGAAGCAGTGTGCGACAACCAAAGCAAAGAATCGTCAGACGTCTGATGTCTGACGTCTTTGCCTCTATGAGACACGTTCCCGGCTCTCGGCTCCAAGCTCCCGGCTCCAAGCTCCCGGCTATCTTACGCCTGACAAAAAAACTCGCGCAAGTATCCATGACGGATTTTTGCGCGAGTTTCAAAAGAAACGGACATTTCATTCGGAGATATTTTCGTCCGTGCGGTCGCTGATGATATAGCGCGGGCGGTGTTTCGTTTCCAGATAAATTTTTCCTATGTATTGGCCGATGACGCCGAGGCAGATGAGCTGGATGCCGCCGATGGCGCACATGCCGCACACGATACTGGCCCAGCCGGAGACTGTGTCGCCGCTCAGGTGGAGATAGATGACGTAGAGCATGACGAGGAAACTGATAATCGAGACGACCAGGCCCAGGCAGGTGATGAGACTGAGCGGGCGGACGCTGAGGCTGGTGATGCCGTCGAAAGCGAAAGACAACATTTTGCTCAAGGGGTAATGACTTTCGCCCGCCATGCGTTCGTGGCGTTCATAATAGACAATCGTACTCTTGAAACCGACGAGCGGCATCAATCCCCGCAAGAAAAGATTCACCTCGTGGAAAGCGGAAAATTCTTGCAAGACTCTTGCCGAAAGCAAGCGGTAATCCGAATGGTTGTAGACGACTTCCGCGCCCATGGTCTGCATGAGACGGTAAAAACTTTCCGCGGTGAATCGTTTGAAGAATGTATCCGTGTCCCGTTTGCTGCGGACGCCGTAGACAATTTCATAGCCGGCGGCGTAGGCGTCGATCATCGCCTCCATCGCATTCATGTCGTCCTGCCCGTCGCAATCGATGGAAATGGTCACGTCGCATTTATCGCGAGCATTCATCAGCCCGGCAATCAACGCATTCTGATGCCCGCGGTTTCGACTGAGGCAGATACCGGAAACGGATGGATTTTCCTTCGCCAAGCGGGTGATGATGGCCCAAGTATCGTCGCGGCTGCCGTCATTCACAAAAAGAATTTTGCTTTCCGCACTGATTTTCTCCGCGTCGATGAGCTTTTGCAATTGCGCCAGAAACAGAGGCGAGGTGACGGGAAGGACTTTTTCTTCGTTGTAGCAGGGGATGACGATGTACAGAATCGGTTTCTTCATAGGTTTGCCCTCATAAGGATTCTATGGGAAATAAATGGAATCATGATTGTTTTGCTGCTTTCAAAATCCTGTCGGAGAATAGCTTGTTCATGCCCGGATAATACTGATCGTAATAATCAGCCAGGTATTCATAATCGGACAATTCAAAATCGCTGATTTTTTCATAAATGTAGGCAGTGACATGATGGTCCAAAGAAAAGCTTTGCTCCAGTTTTATAAAATGTCTGCCGATAGGAGAATTTGGATTTTGAATTTCTGCCCACGGGAATCGCACAACTTCTTGGGTTCCTTTTTTGAGGTGCAATTGAATGGGGTCAGTGATGACGACATAATCTGCTCGGAGAAAATCCGGATTAAAGCCGTCACGAAGATCGACATCGGCCGTCCAATACATGTTGTGAAGCGCACCGTTTTTGTACGGTTTGTCAAGAGAATTCATAATGCTGGCGTTCAAGACGCCGCCACTGGCACAAACGTAAACATGTTTGCCTGTAGGATCCGTTAAGCCATTCAGAAAATGAGCCAATTCGTGAAGTTTCTGTAAATCATTTCTTTGCAGCGGAGAATAGGCTTGGGAATATATTTTGGACAGAAAGGGCATATGCTGTCGTACGGTCGGGAAGAAGCAGTACACAGCGTTGAAGGCGACAATGGCAGAAAGGGAAAAAGCAGCTATGCATTTACCGCGATTGCTTTGAATAAGACCAATGATTTGATAAATGCCGAGAATCATAAGAATACAAGCTTCTCCGGCAATGGTGTAAATGTGTTGCGAGCCCATGCTTTGTACGTGGAAGAAGCTCATCGTCGTAAAAAAGAATGTGCAAAAGCAAAAGAAAGTCAGTTTTCTTGCTCTTTTAGACAGAAAAGCAAGTGCGATTGCGATAACAATCAACGCCATTGTCATGGGGCCAAGCTGCGTGATAACGGATTCAATTTTGGGGAGAAGCGGCGCATCATAGGCTTCGTATTGACCGGCATAATTGGTACTGAGAGTCTTGATGACAAGGCGCCGGAAGAATAAAAGCATGGTGAGGATGGAAAAGGTGCCGATGATAAAAAGATTACCAAGTGAATGAAAAGCTCTTTTCCGAAGGGAAATTTGTTCGTTTGCTTTAAAAATTTGATAGAGGGAATAGAGTCCTAAAGCGATTGCGTACCCTACGCCAAAATAGGCAAAGTATCGCCGAAACAGAAATGCCATCAGCAGAAGGCTTGCAATCAAAATATCTCGTAATATTTGTTTTTTACTTAGAGATAGGCAGTCATAGTCCATAAACAGAAGAATGGAAAGGAGAGCCGGTATGATACAGGCGATGTCAATATAGCCGAGAAGCATGGCTCGGTAGTAAGGAGGAAAAGTCGATACGCCAAGGGCGATTAAGGCAAACAGAATGTAGCTGACTTTGGAGGATTTGATTTTGGAAGGATACAAAGAAAGCTGTTTCCAGATGATAGAGATTGTGATGAGCCATACGGGGACAAGAAACAGGAGGTAATTCAGCATGACATATCTCGAGAATGTATAGCCGAAGCATTTCAGGGGAACAGAAATCAAGAGCGGAAGGAGCCGATTGTAATCCCAGTCTAAGATAGAATGGTATATGAACTTGAGCGTCTCTATCGGTTGATGAAAAAGAGCATCTTTGGTCATGTAGCTGGCGGTCCAGTAGCCACCATAGTCCCAGAAATAAACGAATCGATTTTGGAGGGTTAAGTACAGGCACAAGAAAAAGCCCGCCACAGCAAACGAAAAGGATATTCGCTTGTTCCATGGATCGGACAGAATGCGCAATTCATTTATTTTATTTGTGCGCAAGCCGTATTGATAGGCGAACAGAAAATAAAGTGCAAAAGTGACCGTAAAAAATGTTCCGATAGAAAAGGCATAAAAGGAATTCATGGGGAAGGGAGCCTCCGCGTTTTGTATAAATTTGTCATGTGCGAAAAAGTGTACTTTTTCGCACGTCACTGATACTGAAAATTTCGAATTCATTATATCGCAAAATCATGCCATTTCAAAGGCAGCGCGATAGGAAGATTTTTTGAAATTTGGCCGTTGCGAAAAAGTACACTTTTTTGTTTTTGGAAATAGTTTCATGTTTCCGGCTCCGGCTCGTATCGCTTGGCGCGGTAGCGGAAGGTGGAGAGGGGCATGGCGCAGGCTTTGGCGGCGGCTTTTTCGGTGAGCTCGCCGGATTGCCAGCGGCGGTAGATGTCTGCGAAGTTTTCCGGCAGCGGCGCAGGCGGACGGCCGAAGCGGATGCCTTTTTCTTTGGCGGCGGCGATGCCTTCGGCTTGGCGGCGTCGGATATTGTCTCGTTCGTTTTCCGCGACGAAGGAGAGGACTTGGAGCACGAGGTCGCTGAGGAAAGTGCCGAGGAGATCTTTGCCGCGGCGCGTGTCGAGGAGCGGCATGTCGAGGACGACGATGTCGACGCCTTTTTCTTGCGTGAGGCGCCGCCACTCTTCGGGAATTTCTTTGTAATTGCGCCCGAGGCGATCAAGGCTTTTGATGTAAAGCAGATCGTCTTTTTGGAGACGGCGGAGCAATTCTTGGTATTGCGGCCGATGGAAATCTTGGCCGGATTGTTTGTCGATAAAAATATTTTTTGGGGGGATCGGGAGCTCTTTCATGGCGAGGAGCTGCCGATCTTCTTTTTGGTCGCGGGTGCTGACGCGGATGTAGGCGTAAATGGTTCCCATGGGTTTCCTTTCTACAAAAAATTGCGAGAAAATGATTTTTCATTTTCTCGCAATTTTTTTGCGTGGGGTCACGCGGGGTGATTTTTTGCTAGCCCTCCTTTGGAGGAGGGTGGCGCGGAGCGCCGGGTGATGGGACGCGTAATGCGAAGATTGTCGCGGAGCGACACCGCTTATATCGACACATAGCGCTGAGCACTTTTTGTGATAAATCACGCGGGGAGATTCCCCGCAGAACTCCTGTCGTTTTTCATTCTCTTTCTTCCCCGTGGAAGAAAGAGAA
>CAVEYT010000135.1:0-4346 GCA_963619995.1 Acutalibacteraceae bacterium
GCAAGATAGAGATGAGAGATGAGTTGCATAGCTTTATTTTTCTATACTTTTGCGGCATAGATAACGGCAAACTTTCTGCTGATAGAGATGAGGCGCTCTCTCATCTCTATCAGCAGAAAGTTTTCAGCTCAAACGCCACAAAGGGGAAGAAGGAAAAAGTTCGGCGCCCCATCTCCCATCTCTATCAGCAGAAAGTTTTTCGTCACAAACGCCGCAAAAGGTAAGTAATAAAAGTTTCGCTTCTCTTTTATAAATTGCCCTCAATGTGTTACAATAAATCCATCACAGACATGACAGGGGAGGGCGCTTTGGAAATTCTTTCGCACGTATTCGGACAGACGAAACTGAAAACGCGGCTTTCGCAGCTTTTGCGCGAGGAGCGGCTTCCGCATACGATGATTTTTTGCGGCGACGAAGGCCTGGGGAAGACGACGGCGGCGCTTTCTTTGGCGGAGACGCTGACGGATTCCTCTGCGTGGGATGAATGGCCGGCGTGGCAGTCTGCGGAAACGGAAAAGGATTTGCTGTTGGTAAACCGGGCGGGGCGGATTTTTTATATCCGTCCTATCGGCATATCGCAGACGCTTCGCATCGAGCAGTTTCGTGCGTTTCTGGAGGCGATGGCGACATTCGACGATGCCGTGCGCGTGTGCATCATCGACGAAGCGCAGGGCATGCGGCGGGAAATTGCGAATGCGCTTCTGAAAACGCTGGAAGAGCCGCCGAAAAATTTATATTTCATTTTGATTACCCATGAAATCGAGGCGCTGCTTCCGACCATTCGCTCGCGCGGCGCGGCGTTTCCTTTTTTTGCACTCAGCGAAGAGGAATTTACGGCGCTGGCACGGGCAAAGGCCGCAGACTTCCCGTTTCAAAGCGAGGCGGACATCCACACGGCGTATCTTCTCTCGGAAGGAAACCCGGGGATGGCCGCGGAAATGTTTGCGGAAACGGGCGTGCGGCAGCCGGAGACGGCGATGGATGTGTGGGAGATTTTGACGTCGTCCGCCACGCCGTTTTCGGAGGCGGCGGCCTTTGTGCCAAAAGAACGGCCGGAACTTCGGCGCATGCTTCGCTGGATGGCGCTCATCGGACGGGATTTATTCGTGCTCTCGTCGGCGCCGGGCGGTGATTTTGCGAGATGCCGCCAAATTTTGGGACGGGAAGAGGCCGTCTTACCCACTTGGAGAGGACGCCGCGCAGAAGCCGCCGTGCGCGTCTTGAAAGAGGCGGAAACAGCGTGCAAGCTGAATATTTCCGTGAAAAATATTTGGGATATGGTGATGATTTCGATGATAAGGTGTCGCTCGTAACAATGATGAGATGAGAGATGGGAGATGGGGAGCAAAGCCTTTTGCAATCTGTCCTTTCGTGGCATTTGCAATGAAAAGTAAAGTGCTGATAGAGATGGGAAATCGCCTCACATCTATCAGAAGAAAGTTTGCCATTACCTATGCCGCAAAAGCCGAGAAAAATAAAGCCATGCGCCTCATCTCCCATCTCTGTCTTGCAAAAATTCATTGCACCAATGCCATAAAAGCTGAGCATACTCGAAGTTGTGCCCCTCATCTCTGAAAGGAAATAATATGGAAAAAATTGTGGGAATCCGGTTCAAAAGAGCCGGGAAGATTTATGATTTTTCGGCGGGGAATTTGGCGCTTTCCTTGCATGACGCCGTGATTGTGGAGACGGCGCGCGGCAAGGAATGCGGCTATGTGGCGCTGGCGCCGCGCGAGGAGATGCCGAAAGAGGGCGCGGAGCTCAAGCCCGTCATTCGTGTGGCGACGGAGAAGGACAAGCTTCAGATCGAGAGAAATCATGAGCGCGAGAAGCAGGCGTTTCTCATTTGCAAAGAAAAAATTGCGAAACGAAATTGTCCGATGAAGCTGCTCCGCGCGGAATACACGTTTGATCGCTCGAAGATTGTGTTCTTTTTTACGGCGGACGGGCGTGTCGATTTTCGTGAACTCGTAAAGGATTTGGCGGCCGTTTTCCATACGCGCATCGAGCTTCGGCAGGTGGGCGTGCGCGATGAGGCGAAGCAAGTTTCCGGCATCGGTCCGTGCGGTCGGCCGCTTTGCTGCGCGACGTACATGGGTGATTTCTTGCCCGTTTCCATCAAAATGGCCAAGACGCAGGGGCTTTCCCTCAATCCGACGAAAATTTCCGGCGCGTGCGGGCGACTGATGTGTTGCCTGCGCTATGAAAATGATATGTATGCGAAGGGCGAGCTGAAATGTCCGAAATTGTTGGCGCAAAATCGAGAGGCGGCCGAGGGCGCCGCGCCGCGTGTGGGGCAGAAGGTCACGACGGATGCGGGCGACGGGGTCGTCGTCTATGTGAATGCGACGAAAAAACAGGCGAAAGTGCAGCTCGGGCAGAAGACGAAAATGCTGCCCTGGGACGAAATCGTCCCGATGGAATAACAATGGCGTGGGAGCTTTGCGAAGGGGAGCGGCTTGACGATCTGGTGCGGGACGGGATGCGTATCATCCAGCGCCCGGACCAGTTTTGTTTTTCCGTCGATTCCGTGCTCTTGGCGCATTTCGTTTCCGTCAAAAGGCGCGACCGATTCGCTGAGCTCGGGACGGGGACGGGGGCGATTGCGCTCCTTTTGGCCGCTTTCGGCGCCGCGCACGTCACGGCGATAGAGAAAAATCCCGTTTTGGCGGATTTGGCTGCGAAGAGTGTGAGAGGAAACGGGAAAGAGGATGTTATTTCCGTTCTTTGCGCCGATTACACAAAGCTTTTCGAAGAGAAGCCGCTCGGGCATTTTACGGCCGTCGTCGTCAATCCGCCGTATCGGCCGCAGGGCGCGGGGCGGCTTCGGAAAGAAGAGGATGTGTCCGCCGCGACACATGAAACGACTGCGAGTCTTTCGGACGTTTTCGATGCGGCGGCGCGTCTTTTACAGGATGGCGGGCGCCTTTTTATGGTGCATCGCGCCGACCGGCTGGCGGATCTCATTTGCGAAGGACGGAAACGGCGTTTCGAGCCGAAGCGCCTTCGTTTCATTCAAAGTCATGAAGGGGAAGAGGCAAAACGCGTCCTCCTCGAATGGCGGCGGGGCGGCGCGCCGGATGTGAAAATTTTGCCGCCGCTCGTTTTGCATCGGGCGGACGGCTCGTATACGGATGAGATGCTCGCCATCTACGGAAAGGAGTCCACATGAGCGAAGTCACGGCCGGCACGCTGTATCTCGTGCCGACACCGATAGGAAATTTGGCGGATATGACGCGCCGCGCCGAGGAAATTTTGCGGGACGCGGACATCGTCGCCTGCGAAGACACGCGACACACGCGCATCCTGCTGGACCATTTGGGCCTTTCCAAAAAAGTCGTCTCCTATCACGAGCACAATAAGGAAACGGCGGGGCCGAAGCTCATCGAAGCGCTCTTAGGCGGCGCCTCCGTCGCGCAAGTCTCCGACGCCGGTATGCCCGTCATCTCCGATCCCGGCGCCGATTTGGTGCGCCTGGCGCTGGCGGACAATATCCCCGTCGTCCCGCTCCCGGGTCCGAATGCGGCATTGACGGCCCTCATCGCCTCGGGACTTCCCGCGACGCAATTCGTCTTCATCGGTTTCCTCCCGCGCACAAGTTCGCGCCGAAAAGAACTCCTCGCGTCCGTCCGAGACATTCCTTTCACCCTGCTATTCTACGAAGCGCCGCATCGCCTGCGCGAGACGCTGAAAATTTTACTGGAAACGCTGGGCGACCGACGCGCCGTGACGGCCAGAGAGCTGACGAAAAAATTTGAAACCTTCTCCCGCGCCCGCCTCTCCGCGCTGCTTTCGGAAACGGAAGAAACGGACCCCCGCGGCGAATACGTCCTCATCGTCGAAGGAAAGACGGAAGAGCAGGAGGCGGCGCCGCCGGAGACCGATTGGAAAGAAGAAGCCGAGAATCTGGCGAAAACGTTTCCAATCAAAGAAGCCGCCCGGCAAGTGGCGGCCAAGAGAAATCTCTCGAGAAGAGAGGTGTATCAGTATTTGGTGAAAGGGCAGAATTGAGAATTGAGAATTGAGAATTGAGGGGCGCGGCTGATTCGGCTTTTTGCTTTTGTGGCGTTTGAGGTGGAAATTTTTGCAAGATAGAGATGGGGCGCGTGGGTTTTCTGGCGTCTCTTTTTTGCGGCGTTTGAGATAAAAACTTTTGCAAGATAGAGATGGGGAGCCTAACTTTTGCCGCTTTCAAAATTTGTGGCGTTTGTGCTGAGAACGTAGGCAAGAAAGCATTGCAAAAAAGCAAAATAGAAAATGAAACAGAAATCCAAAAGGCGACCGAAAGGCCGCCTCGTTTTATAATAAAATCGTCGCTAAGCGACACCTGCACTGCTAACTGCTAA
>CAVEYT010000136.1:0-4315 GCA_963619995.1 Acutalibacteraceae bacterium
TGTCTTTTTTTGTGAAAAAATTTATGCCTCCGATGCATACGAAAAGCCAATCGGGAGGCATTGGCGATTTCTCCTGTTTCCTTTATAATGGAAGACAATTCGATGGTGATGAAACGAGGATTTGGCGATGGATAGAATTTTGGAAAAAGAAAAAAATTTGGAGGAGCGGCTTTCGCGGATGGGATCGGTTTTGATCGCGTTTTCGGGCGGCGTGGACTCTTCGTATTTGCTCTACGTGGCGCATCGCGTGCTCGGGGAGCGGGCGCGGGCGGTGACGATGCGGCTGGCGTCGGTGCCGGCGCGCGAGGGAAAAGAGGCGGAGGCATTTTGCCGCGCGCACGGGATTTCGCAGCGCGTCATCGAAGCCGACCAGCTCGCGATCCCCGGATTTTCGGGAAACCCGCCGGATCGTTGCTATTTGTGCAAGCGATTTTTGTTTCAAAATCTGAAAGAGATCGCGGCGCGGGACGGATTTTCGTTCGTGGCGGACGGGACGAATGCGGACGACACGAAGGGGTATCGGCCGGGGCTGCGGGCCTTGTCGGAGCTTTCCGTCGTCTCGCCGCTTTGCGAGGCGGGGCTTACGAAAGAAGAAATTCGGGAATTGTCGCGGCGCGCGGGGCTGGCGACGGCGGATCGGCCTTCGTTTGCGTGCATGGCGACGCGTTTCCCGTATGGGGCGCCCCTTTCGGCGGAGGGATTTTCGCGCGTGGAGGCGGCGGAGGATTTTCTCTTCGCGCACGGTTTTGCGCAATTTCGCGTGCGGGTGCATGAAAATATCGCGCGCATCGAGGTGCCGGAGGCGGATTTAGAGCGGCTTTTGAAGCTGCGAGAGGAAACGGTCCGTCGGTTTTCGGAGATTGGATTTTTGTACGTGACGATGGATTTGGCCGGATTTCGGTCGGGCTCGATGGATGAAGGCCGGGCGAGAGGAGGCGCGGGCGCATGACAATGACGGAAATTTTGGAGCGCGTCAGCCGGGGCGAGGTGTCCGTGGCGGATGCGGCGGCGTGGCTGTCGGACGCGGAGAAGGGAAAGACATATTGCGAGATGGGATTTGCGAAGCCGGACACGGGGCGGCGCGCGCGGCAGGGTTTCCCGGAGGTCGTCTTCTGCGAGGGGAAGCCGGACGCGTATCTGGCGGAGATTTTTGAGCGGCTCTTTTCGGAAAACGGCGAAGTCTTCGGGACGCGGGCGTCGGCGCGGCAAGCGGAGATTGTGCGAGCACGCATCCCGGATATTTCCTACGATCCCATTTCACGAATTTTGAAAAAGGAATCGCCGGATAAAGAAAAAATCGGCGGGATTGTCGTCGCCACGGCCGGGACGTCGGATATCCCGGTCGCGGAGGAGGCGGCGCAGACGGCGGAATTTTTTGGGACGCGCGTCACCAGGGTCTACGATGTGGGCGTGTCGGGGCTGCATCGGCTGCTCTCGCATGAGGAAATCTTGACGGCGGCGCATTGTGTCGTGGCGGTCGCCGGGATGGAGGGGGCGCTGGCGAGCGTCGTCGGCGGGCTCGTCCGCAATCCGGTGATCGCGGTGCCGACGTCGGTCGGATACGGCGCGAGTTTCCATGGATTGTCGGCGCTTCTCACGATGCTCAATTCCTGCGCAAACGGCATTGTGACGGTGAATATCGATAACGGTTTCGGCGCGGGGTATGTGGCGACGCAAATCAATCGTTTGGCGGAAGGGAAAGGGAAATGATGGAAAAGAAATATCTGTATATCGAGGGGACGAGCGGGATCAGCGGCGATATGTTCGTCGGCGCGATGATTGATTTGGGCGCGGATTTGGATGTGCTGGGCCGCGCGCTCGATTCGATTCCGGACGAGGGATTCGGCGTCGATGTGGCGCGGATTCAGAAATCGGGGATCGATTGCGTCGATTTCGATGTGTATCTCGAAGAAGATTTGGAAAATTTTGACGACGACATGGCGTATCTCTACGGCACGGAGGAGGAAGCGGCCGCGGCGGTCGAAGCGTTCCACCGGGCGTGTGAGGAAGCGGAAGAATGGGATGAGGAATGCGGCTGTGGCTGTTGCCATCATCATGATGCGGAAGAGGAAACGGAGTGCCATTGCCACCATCATGACCATGGCGAAGAAGAACATTGCCACTGTCATCATGCGCAGGAAGGCGAAGGCGGCCATTGTCATTGCCACGATGAGGAAGGCCATCATCACGGCGAAGAGGCGCATCACCATCACGCGCACCGCAATTTGGCTTCCGTCTCGGCCATTATCGACGCGGCGGATATGACGCCGCACGCGAAAGAATTGGCGCAGCGGATGTTTCGTATCGTCGCGGAGGCGGAGGCGAAAGCGCATCGCCTGCCGATTGATGAAGTCCATTTCCATGAAGTCGGCGCGATCGATTCCGTCGTCGACATCATTTCCGCAGCCGTCTGTTTCGACAATCTCGGAATCACGGACGTCATCATTCCCGTCTTGTGCGAAGGGCGCGGCACGGTCCGCTGCCAACACGGCGTGCTGCCGGTGCCGGTCCCCGCGACGGCGAACATCGCGGAGGCCTATGGCTTGAACTTGCAATTTATGGACGTCGCGGGCGAATTTGTCACGCCGACGGGCGCGGCGATCGCGGCGGCCCTTCGGACGTCGGATACGCTGCCCGCGCGTTTCACCGTCGAAAAAATCGGATGCGGCGCCGGGAAACGCGCGTACACGGAGCGCCCGGGTTTCCTCCGCGCGATGCTGATTGCACCGACGGAAGAGACGGGCGAGGACATCGTGCAGCTTGCGACGGACATCGACGACTCGACGGGCGAAGCGCTGGGCTACACGGCGGAATGCCTCTTGGCGGCGGGCGCGCGCGACGTCCATTTCACGCCCATTTTCATGAAAAAAGGACGTCCGGCCTGGGAGCTGTCCGTCCTGTGTGATCGCGAGAAAAAAGAAGAGCTGGAAGAAATCATTTTCAAAGAAACGACGACCATCGGCATCCGTGAGCTACCCGTTTCCCGGACGATTCTCCCCAGAAAAGAAATGTCCGTCATGACGCCGTACGGAGAAGTCGAGGTCAAAGGCGTCGTCCGCGGCGGCGTCTTCTGCGGCTACCCGGAATACGAATCCGTCCGGCTCCGTGCAAAGGAAACCGGCGCGGCTTTTCGGGAGGTGTACGACGCGGCGAATAGGGCAGAATTGAGAATTGAGAATTGAGGGGCTGACGGATGGGGTGCTCCGCTTTGGGCGGCAGGCGCAAGATAGTTATTAGCTGTTAGCTACTAGCTGTTAGTTTTGGGTGTCACATAGAGATTGAGACGTCAGACATCAGACGGTCAGACGTCAGACTTTAGCGGTGTCGCTTCGCGACATTTTTATAAGAATGTCGCGAGCTTTGCATGGCACTCACAGTCGCCTCGCGTCACTGCGTTCCTAAGGCTTCTGTTCGTCTGCACAAGCGACACCTGTGCTCAATTCTCTTCCCTCAATTCTCAATTCTTTTTTGCAAAACATAAAATCGCTGTATGGCATGGTAGCTTTCTTGCATAGAGAGTTGCCGTCAAAGGGCTGTGAAACTTTCTGCCATATGTTTCACAGCTTTTTTGTTGCACAAAAAAATCCGGAACTTCGTTTCCGAAATTCCGGATGACGGGACTGGTGGAGACGAGGGGAGTCGAACCCCTGTCCAAAAAGTCTGCCCCACGAGTATCTCCGAGCGCAGTTCCTGATCAGGTCTCGGCGGAGGTTCGCTCAGGAACAAGCCGGCTTCGCCCATTCCGGTGAGGTGGTCCCTTACGCGTTACCGGACGTCACGCGAAGGTATCCTGCATGGTTGGTATCCTAGCGGCGCGGCAGGCTGGCGCCGGGAGGACATTGGCGGTCAAGCCGCCAAGGCAAAATCAGATTTTGCGTTTATGTTTGTCCGCCGTTTTACGGGGTAGGCGGGATCCCGGCTCGCTGCTCATGATACAGGAACTCCTGTCGAAACCGGTGCGTCCCCGTCTGATTTTGATTCTGATTTTGCGTAAATAAAGAGGCGTGATATGCCGTGTAACCGTGATCCGTGGACCGTGAACCGTGCGTGAGCAACTTGGGTTGTCACGGGATGTGACGAACGGTAAACGGTAAACGGGTAACGGACAACGGACAACGGACAATGAGCCCCTTTGCGTGCCGTCATTGTATCCGATTCATCCCGCGCTGTCAACGGCAGCGGCGCGGGATGTGGTTACGGTTTTCGATTTAATAAAGAGATGTTTGTGAAATGACTCCGTGTGAGAGAAAGAATCTGTCACAAATGTCCGCGCCTCGAAGCGCGGCACGTTGCAAATGGCGGCCTTCTATAATTT
>CAVEYT010000137.1:0-3651 GCA_963619995.1 Acutalibacteraceae bacterium
GCGGCGTCTTCTTTCTTTGCTACTTTCTTTCTTCCACGGGGAAGAAAGAAAGTAGATCGCGACAGGAGTTCTGCGGGAAATCTCCCCGCATGATCATTGCCGAATGACAAATGCGGGAAAGCATCCTGCGTGATTCCCACGCCGAATGAAAACTACGGAAAATCTCTCCGCGTGATTATATATAAAAAGGCTGTGAGAAAACGCAAAAACGTTTTCTCACAGCCCTTTGGTGCGCCCAATGTGATTCGAACACACGACACGCGGTTTAGGAAACCGCTGCTCTATCCGGCTGAGCTATGGACGCATGAATGTGGTATCAGTATATCATATTTTTTGAAATTCCACGATTTTTTGAAATTTTCTCTTGACGTAGCCTTTTGTTTCTTATAATATATTGCATATTGCAAGGATGAAGACGTTTCGTCAATCGGACCGGCAAAGAGAGCCCCGCAAGGTGGGAAGGGGTACGGGATGGGCGAATGGATCACTTCGGAGTATGCGGAGAGGAAATGCTCCGCCGGGACATCGTTAGCTGTACCGAGTGGCGCCGCGTGCGTCATGAGGGTGGTACCACGGGAAATTTTCTCGCCCCTTACGGGCGGGATTTTTTTTGGAAATTTTGGAGGAAACGGAAATGGATTACAGCAAGACTTTGCATCTGCCGAAGACGGATTTTCCGATGCGCGGAAATCTGCCGCAGAAGGAACCGGAATTTTTGAAAATGTGGACGGAGATGGATTTATACCATAAACGTCTGGAAAAAAGAAACGGTGCGCCGAAATTTGTGCTTCACGACGGGCCGCCGTATGCGAATGGGACGATTCACATCGGGCACGCTTTGAATAAGACAATCAAAGATATCATCGTGAAATATCACGCGATGCGCGGAAAGTACGCGAATTATGTGCCGGGCTGGGATACGCATGGGCTTCCGATTGAATACGCGGTGCTGAAAAGTTCCGGAGAGGATCGCGCGAATATGACGCCGCTCGAACTTCGGCAAAAATGTCTGGCATACGCGAAAAAATGGATTGAAATTCAGAAGGCGGATTTCATTCGTTTGGGCGTCATCGGCGATTGGGACAAGCCGTATGTGACCTTCGATCCGAATGTGGAAGCGCATGAGCTCGAAGTTTTCGGGAAAATGGCGGCCAAAGGGTATATTTACAAAGGAAAGAAAGCCGTGTATTGGTGCCCGCATTGTGAGACGGCGCTGGCCGAGGCGGAAATTGAATACAAAGATCGGAAATCGCCGTCCATTTACGTGAAGTTTCCGGCGGACGACATCAAAAATCTGGGACCGGATGGCGTGTCGAAAGAAAAACTGTTTGCCGTCATTTGGACGACGACGCCTTGGACGATTCCGGCGAATTTGGCCATCTGCGTCAATCCGAAGCTCGATTATGTGTGGGTGCATGACAAGGAAGCGGACGCCTATTACCTCATGTGCAAAGATTTGGCGCCGTCGTCTCTTACCGATTGCGGCATCACCGAGTATGAATTTGTCGGGCGCGAAATGAAGGGCGAAGAATGGGAGCTGGCGACATTCCGCCATCCGCTGATCGATCGCCCGTCGTATGTGCTCTTGGGCAATCACGTCACGACGGATGCCGGCACGGGCTGCGTCCACACGGCACCGGGACACGGCGTGGACGATTTTGAAGTCGTGCAGACGTACAACAATAAAGGCCTCACGCATTTGGAGCCGCTCTGCCCCGTCGACGGGAAAGGAAATATGACGGAAGAATGCGAAGATGCCGAACTCGTCGGGCTCTCCACCTGGGACGCGGAAGGAAAGGAAATTTCCCGTCTGGCGCATGCGGGGATGCTTCTCGGCAAGAAATCCATTCACCACCAATACGCGCATTGCTGGCGCTGCAAAGAGCCGATTATTTACCGCGCGACGGATCAATGGTTTGCCTCCATCAATGATTTCCGCGATCAGGCGCTCAAAGCCGTGGATGACACGAAATTCTATCCGGCCTGGGGTCACGATCGTCTCTACAATATGATTCGCGATCGCCAAGATTGGTGCATTTCCCGTCAGCGTTCCTGGGGCGTGCCGATTCCGGCTTTCTATTGTGAAGATTGCGGGAAATACATCATCACGGAGGAGACGGTCCAAAGTGTGATGAAAATGGTCGCAAAAGAAAGCACGGATGCCTGGTGGGCGCATTCGGCGGAAGAACTTTTGCCCGAAGGTTTCCGTTGTCCCCATTGCGGCGGCACGCATTTCCGCAAAGAAACGGACATCATGGACGTGTGGTTCGATTCCGGCTCCACGTGGAACGGGGTCTGCCGCCAGACGCCGGATATGGATTATCCCGTGGAAATGTATCTGGAAGGCGCCGATCAGCACCGCGGTTGGTTCCACAGCTCGCTTCTGACGAGCGTCGCCGTCAATGGTCACGCGCCGTACAAAGCGCTTTTGACGCACGGTTTCACGATGGATGAAAACGGACGCAAAATGTCCAAATCCGTCGGAAACGTCGTCGCGCCACAGGAAATCATCGATCAATACGGCGCCGACGTGCTCCGTCTCTGGATTTCCAGCGTCGACTACCAAAGCGATGTGCGCCTCGGAAACAAAATCATCAAAGCGATGTCCGAAGTCTATCGGAAAATCCGCAACACGTTCCGCTATCTCCTCGGCAATCTCGACGATTTCCATCCGGAAACGGATGCGGTCGCCTATTCCGACATGACGGAATTTGATCGCTGGGCGCTGCTTCGTCTGGAACGCGTGAAAGAAGAAGTCACGGCGGCGATGGAAGAATACCAATTCCACGTCATGTACCACGCGGTGCACAATTTCTGCACGGTCGATCTCTCCTCCATTTATCTGGACGTCCTGAAAGATCGCCTGTATGCGGAAAAAGCGGACAGCCAAGTCCGTCGCAGCGCACAGACGGCAATGTATGAAATTCTGACGACGCTCGTCCGCATCATGGCACCGGTCATTTCCTTCACGGCCGAAGAAGTCTGGCAGGCACTCCCGAAGGCGCCGCGCGAAGAAAGCGTGCATTTGGCCGATTGGCCGGAAGCGAAACCGGAATATCTCGATACCGATCTCGAAGCGAAATGGGAGAAACGCTTGGCGCTGCGTTCGCTCATCACGAAAGCATTGGAAAATGCGCGCGTCGCAAAAGAAATCGGACACGCGCTCGATGCCGATGTCACGGTGTACGCGGACGGAGAAGATCTCGCCACGCTTTCGGAAATGAAAGATTTCCTGGCGGATTTCTGCATCGTGAGCACGGTCACGATTGTGGCGGGGACGGAGAATGCCCCGCAAGAAGCGCTGTCCAATGAGAGCGGCAGCGTCAAAGTCACGGTGGCAGCGGCGACGCGCGAAAAATGCGAACGCTGCTGGCGGCATGATCCGACGGTCGGAAGCGATCCCGCGCATCCGACGCTTTGCGCACGGTGTGCGAAAGTGTTGGCTGAAGAAGGGGCTTCAGACAAATAAGAAAAAGGAGCCGCGAGAAAATGGTTTGCCATTTTCTCGCGGCTCTTTTTTTATTGAATCATGTGGGGGCTTTGTTTTTTTGCACCATTCGGTGCGGAATCACGCGGGGTGCTTCCCCGCAGAACTCTTGTCGTTCTTCATTTCCTTTCTTTCCCGGGAAAGAAAGGAAACGAAGCAAAGGA
>CAVEYT010000137.1:3661-4275 GCA_963619995.1 Acutalibacteraceae bacterium
CGCTTTGCGCGCGTTGCGCGAAAGTGTTGTCTGAAGAAGGGGCTTCAGAAGCCTAAAAATTCAAAAAAGTGATAAGAAGAGGGCTGCGGCTTAAAATGCATCGTCATTTTGGGCAGTGGCCCTTTTTGTTTCTGATAAAGGAATAAAACGATATTTAACATTTATTCTATGTTTGCCAATCACTTCAGGCCCAAAGATCCGCGCGTCATAGCGCTTGCTTTTCTCATCTTCTGCGGTCTTTGTCATTTCCGTGAGCTGTTTTGTGACGCTCGCGACTTGCTTTGTCAAATCGGTTATCTGTCTTGCGACTTCGCTCGGTGCTTTCCCGCCCTGTTTGAACGTATCCAGCGTGTTTTTTATTTCTTTCGCCTTCTCCAGCACATCATCGCCATCCGTCAAGCCGATATTCTCCAATATCGTTTTGACCTTAGCGGACGCTTTCTCCCCGGCTTCGCGATTTAGCTTTGCTTCATTGTTAAGCTTGCTGATTTCCGCTTTAACAGCCGTTATCAATTCAGCGCCACCTTCGATTTTTTCGAGCTGTTCATAAACCTCTTTGATCTCCATGTTTCGATACCTCCATATCGCGGCCCTCCGGCCAATATACGCCCCTC
>CAVEYT010000138.1:0-4246 GCA_963619995.1 Acutalibacteraceae bacterium
GATTTCTTTATGTTCGGCGCGGCAGACCAGATAATACGTCGCGACGGATTCCGGATCGGAAATGGGGATGTGGACGCGGCCGTCGTTTCGGTGCAAATAGGTTTCCGCTTGGTCGGTGGTGAAGTAGGTTAGCGAAGAGGCTTTGATGAGTTCGTCAAAGTTGGCGGCCTCGTTTTGCGTCAAAAAGCGGGAATCGGGCAATTTGTCCCGGACGAGATTCCAGAATCCGATGTCGTGAAAAATGAGAATCGCCTCGCCGTTGATGTCCGAAAAGGAAAGTGTTTTTCTGTCCCGGTAGCGATGATGCGGCGGAAGCGCAAATTTGAGCCGTTCTTTGCCGCATTCGATGAAATAAAAATCGCGGCTCTCCGGTTTCTGATTTGTGGCAATGAGTTGGTACGTGTTGCGGGAAAGGGCGGGAAGAAGTTCGGCGTTGTCCGCCATTTCGGAGGAGAGTGTCATGTGCGGAAAGGCGTCTGCGATGAGCGGCGTCAGAAACCAGATGGGGGCCGGAGCGCAGACGCCGAGGGAAACGGTGCTGAGGCGGCGATCGTATTCGCGCGCTTTGACGGGAAGAGTTTCGGCCTCTTCCAAGAGTTGCCGCGCCAGCGTCAAGACGTATCGGCCCGTTTCATTCAGTTCCAATTTGTTTTTGTGCCGGACAAACAGCCGGAGGCCCAGCTCTTCTTCCAGTGCGTTCATGTTGCGGGAAAGCGCCGGTTGGGAGAGATGCAAGTTTTCGGCGGCTTTCAGGAGTGTGCCGGTTTTGGCAAATTCGGCGAATTGTTGCAAGCGGTACAGGTCGATCATGGTGTCCTCCGTCTGTATAAAAATGATTGATAGCAGTATACGCGATTGGCAGTGTACTTTTGTCCTGCCAGTTTTTATAATGTCCCCAAAAGCGAAGGGAAAGGAAATCCAATCGCAAAAGGAGAGTATTAATTTATATTATACCAGTCGAATTTCCTTTTTCCTATTGCTTCCTATAGAAAAAACAAATTCAAGGAGGATGTCGAAATGAAGAAAAAAAGAAATATGCTGGCGATTTTGGCGGCGTGTCTGATTGGGGCGGGGACGGCGTCGGCGATGGAGACTCCGGTGACATTGGCCGATCAGGGCAGTTTTTTTGCCGGGGGGAAAACGGTGACGGCGCCGGGTGTGTACAAAGATGAAGAGCCGTCGAATTTTGATGGCGAAACGCTCCACGGCGATGCGGCGTATGTATTTTGGCAAAAGCCGCTGCCGGCCAAAGAGACGGCGCTGGTCTTTTTGCATGGTTACGGGCAATCGGGCAAGACGTGGGAGACGACGCCGGACGGACGCGACGGTTTCCAAAATATTTTTCTGGCCAAAGGGTACAAGACGTATGTCGTGGATGAACCGCGCCGAGGACGCGCCGGAAATTCCACGGTCCCGGCCACGCTTTCGGCGACGCCGCAGGA
The DNA here is from genome assembly GCA_963619995.1 of Acutalibacteraceae bacterium. Taxonomy (GTDB): domain Bacteria; phylum Bacillota; class Negativicutes; order Veillonellales; family Dialisteraceae; genus UBA1822. The sequence continues at coordinate 1,443 of CAVEYT010000138.1, forward strand.
TCAGCTTTGGTATGACAATTTCCGCATCGGGCGCTGGCCGGAGATTTACGAGAACGCGGCCGTCCCGCGGGATGCCGAATCGCGCGCCCAATTTTTCTATCAAATGACACCCGACACCGGCGCATTCGACACGGCGCTGGTGGCCGAGGCCATGGTGGCCGTCATGGAAAAAACCGGCGACGGCGTCTTGATTACGCATTCGGCCGGCGGCGGTCCGGGGTGGCTGGCGGCGGCGCATTCCGATAAGGTGAAGGGCGTCATCGCGTTGGAACCCGGGACGTTTCCTTTCCCCAAAGGCGAGGTGCCGGAGACGGAAGCGACCATCAGCCCGTTTCCCGCGCCCGGAATGGAAGTCAGTGACGCGGATTTCCAAAAATTGTTGCAGATTCCCATGGTGGTGTATTTCGGCGACAATATCAAGACCGGAAGCGAGCCCGATGTCCACTGGGGACTGGATAACTGGCGGGTGCGCCTGAATTTGGCGAGAAAATGGGAAGCGGTCATGAAGCGGCACGGCGGCGATGTCAAGGTCATTTATTTGCCGGATATCGGAATCAAAGGAAATACGCATTTCCTGATGGCCGATTTGAACAATAAGGATGTCGCCGACGTGATGGATCAATGGATGCAAGAAAAAGGTTTGGCGAAATAGGAGGACGAGAATGAGTCTGGAAGAACAAGGTGTAAACGGAAATCAAAATCCTTTCGGTTTGGTTTATGGAAACGCCGTCACGGCGAATGTCCCGGGCAAGGTGAATATCCGTCCGGTAGAATACGAGGTGGAAGGCATCCGTGTGGCGGCCAATTTGTATCTGCCGGCAGATTTCGACGAAAACAGCGACAAAACGTATGCGGCGGTGACGGTCGCGCATCCCAATGGCGGCAGCAAGGAGCAGGTGGCCGGTCTCTATGCCCAGCGGCTGGCAGAGCTCGGCTATATCGCGCTGGCCTGTGACGCCAGGTACCAAGGAGCGAGCGGCGGAGAGCCGAGGCTTCGGGATTATCCGGCAAATCGCATCGAAGATATCAGCGGCATGGTGGATGATCTGCTGACGCTCCCCAAAGTCGATCCCCATCGCATCGGTTCGCTCGGAATTTGCGGCGGGGGCGGCTACACATTGGCGGCGGCGCAGACGGATAAACGCATCCGAGCGGTCGCCACGCTTTCGATGTTCAATTCCGGACGGGTGAGACGAAACGGATTTTTGGATGCGGACATCGCCGGCATTCCGACAAGGCTTGCCAAAGCGGCGGACGCCAGAAACCGGGCGCTTCGCGGAGAGATTTTGTATGAAGGATTTTTGCCGCCGCATACCGACGATGACGAGCTTCGCCAAAAGATGGAAGAGCTTCCGGAAAATACATTATATCGGGACGGCATCGAGTACTACGGCCTGTCGCACCGCCATCCGAACGCGACGGGAAGCTATACCACGGAATCGTTTATGAAACTGATGGCTTTCGATGTGGAGGATCGGATGGATCTCATCGATCAGCCGCTTCTGATGATCGCCGGAGAAAAGGCGGATACCCTGTACATGACGGAGGCGGCTTACGGCAAAGCCACCGGTACGGAAAAGAAAGAAATGTTTCTCATCGAGGGCGCCAGTCATATCCGGACGTATTGGGTACCGGAATATGTAGACAAGGCCGTCGAGAAACTCAAAGCGTTTTTCGGAGAAAATTTGTAAGAAATAGGAAACAAGGTGCTTGTTTCCTGTTTCCTAATTTCTTAGAAAAAAAGAAACGAAAGGAGAGGGAGTCTGTATGCTGAAATTTCTCATTTGTCTGGCGCTTTGCCTTCCGTTGTGGTCGGTGAGCCGCGCCGCAGAGCCCGGTGCGTTTCCGCTACCGGTCGGAGCGGACGTGTCGAATCGTTTCGTCGGGACGGTGCATCGAAACGATTTGATTGCAACCGATGCGGTCTATCAACTGCCGCAGACGAATGTGATCAGTTTTGAAGCCGGCAGCCACAGCGGCTGGCATACGCATGGCGCCATGACGGTCATCGGCATTGCCGGGACGGGGCTGTATCAGGAATGGGGGAAAGACCCCGTTTTGATTCGCCCGGGAGATGTGGTGCAAATTCCGGCGGGCGTCAGTCATTTTCACGGTGCGACGAAAAATTCCGCCTTTCAGCAATTCGTCATCTATGACAGCCAATGGAAAGGGGCGGAAGGGCGTTCGGCTCATGTCGGCGCGTTGACCGAGGAAGAATACCAAAGGACGCCCACGGCGGAAGAAAAAGGAAACCGGACGGATTCCGGGGCGCCAAATTTTCTTTTCGGCTCTGCGCTGCAAGAATTCGTTTCCCAAAATTTCAATCGACCGGTGTATTTGGCAAAGATTTTGACGACGCCGAACGCCGCCGCTTCTCCGGAATGGAATTACGTCGCGTTTCCGAAAGGCACGTACAACCGCTGGCACAGCCATAAGACAGGGCAAGTTTTGATTGCGACCGACGGCATCGGGCTTCATCAGGTAGAGGGTGGCGCCGTGGAAATTTTGCATCCGGGCGATGTCGTTTTCTGCCCGCCGGGCGTAATCCATTGGCACGGCGCGGCGCCCGACAGCTCTTTCGCGCACATCGCCATCAATCCGAAAGACAATCATGAAGTGACGTGGTACGCGTTTCCGGAAACGGAGCTGTGAAAAAACATAAAAGTTTTTGGGGTATAGATAAATAATACGATGTTTATCCCTTACTCTATGTTCGTAAATCACTTCGGGCACAAAGGTCCGCGCCTCAAAGCGCGGCCCTGGTTGATGGCGGCCTTAAAACCAGAATTGAGAATTGAGGAGCA
>CAVEYT010000139.1:0-3795 GCA_963619995.1 Acutalibacteraceae bacterium
GCTTGAAAAGGCTTGATGTGGGTGGTTCTTACTTTTGCATCCTTTCCTGTGCTTGCCCTTGGGTGGACGGCTTGAAAGGGCTTGATGTGAGTGGTGCTGTGCTTTTTCGAACTTTTAGACGGCGGCAAAATATCGAATGTGAGCCAAGCCTTATCAAGCCTTTTCAAGCCATTGAAAAAAGCCGAGCTTGGAAAAGGAAGAAAAGTTATTTACCACAAAATCAAGCCTTTTCAAGCTTTCCGCACTTTGTGACACACGGTTCACGGTCCACGGTCCACGGTTACACGGACGACAGACGACGGTTTCACCCCGCAATATCCTCCGCGTTTTCCTTGATGCTCTTGATCGTTTGCAAAATGGCCGTCCTCGTCTTTGCGTCGAAAAGTTTGAGGAAACTGATCGGTTTGTCGAAGGGCGGCTTTTGCAACGCCGTGACATTTTCCATGTAACCGTTTTGCTCGACGTGTTGGATGATTTTTTGCACGAAAGCGATCTGGCCGGCATTCAGCGATTCATCGTTGATGAAAGCGGAGAAGGCTTGCATGGCCGCTTCGTGATCCAGCTTGGCAATCTTGCGGACGAGAAGACCGAAGGGCGTGTCGCCGTATTCGCGGCGGTAGTCGTCCTCGCTGCCCAGCTCCGTCGTCAGCACGCGCGAAAGCTCTTCGTAATCCTGCTTCGTCATGCGGATATTGTGCGTCAATTTATGGATGACCAGCGAATCGGCGTGCTCATTCACATAGCGATTCACCTTCGCGCGGTAATCCTCGAAATCGTAAGCCGCCTCGAGCGTCTCGCCTTCGCGCCTTTCCGTGATGGGATCCGTGAGATGCGTCGTGATCGGCGTAGGGCCCGTCTCCGTATCCAGAAACTGAATCAGATCCCGCAGCTCGCGGCGCACTTTCTCGAAGAGCAAGATATCTTTTGACGCTTGAAATTCCTCCGTCTGCACCTCGCGAATGCGCGGCAATTTATCCCGGACTTGCGGGATGCTCGCCTTCTGCTCCAAATGGGCGGCCAGCGCGGCGAGCTCTCTCTTTGCCCGGCCGAACGACGGCTTTTCCTCTATCGCCGCCAGCATGAGCCCGTACAGGAAACAATCAAAACGTTTCGCCGCTTCGTCATTGTCTTCGTTTTGCACAAGCGGCGCGATGAATTGAGACAAGTCGGCGACGGCGCCTTCATCCAAAACCGTGAAGGCGTCTTTTTCTTTGAACCGCTCCACATAGCGGCGACGCAGCTTCACGGCCGCCAGCGCCGGATTGAGCGCCGCCACCTCGCCGTGGCAAATCTCCGCCAGCTCGCCGCGCCACGTCCGGTACGCCTCCTCATCGTACGCGCCGTCTTGCAGCGCCGCCATCAAGCGGACCCGCCGCTCGAAAATCGTCTCTGAGAGCGACTTCGTCTCCTTCGCCTCATACCCTTCCCTGTTCGCGCGGAAATATTCAAAATTGCCGCAATAATCGAAAATAAGGAAACGGCGCTTGCCCACGTATTCCCCATCAATCGCATCCACGAAAGACATCTGCGGGCAAAGGCGCGTGCCACGACCGATCATCTGCCAGAACTTCGTCTTTGAGCGCACCCGTTTGAAGAAAACCAAATTCACACAATGCGGCACGTCGATCCCCGTGTCCATCATATCGACCGAGACGACGACGTGCGGCGGCTCCTCTTTGCGTTTGAAATCGTCGATCACCGCCTGCGCATACGAATCCTCACAGACCACGCGCTCCGCGTATTTCCCTTTGTATTGCGGATACAGATCATTGAAACGCTGCAAAATAAATTCCGCGTGTTTCTTATTTTGCGCGAAAATAATTGTCTTTCCGAGCCGGTCGCCGCCGGCCGTGTGAATGCCGCGATCCATGAGATCCTGCAGCACCGTGTCGACCGTCGCCTCATTGAAAATAAATTTGTTCAAAGCCGTAGACGGAATGAAATCCGGACAGCCGCCGTACGGCTCGAAATCCTCCTCGAGGCGCTCTTGGTCCTCCGGCGAAAGCTCGTCGTAATCGATCCCCTCGTCCAGAAATTTCGTCTTCACTTCGTACGTGTAATACGGCACCAGGACATGATCGGCCTCGACCGCCGTCTCGTAATCGTACGCATACGTCGGCACCCCGTGCGCCATTTCAAAGAAATCGTACGTATTCCGGTCCACATCCGTCTTCGGCGTCGCCGTCAGCCCCACCAGCATCGCATCGAAATACTCGAAAATCGTGCGGTACTTTTTGAAAATACTCCGATGACTCTCATCGATGATGATGAGATCGAAATGCGCCGGCGAAAAGAGGCGAAGCCCCGCCTCACTCTTGGTCTCGTCGATGGCATTTAGCATCGTCGGATACGTCGAGAAGACCATCCGCGCATTCCGGTCGTCCTTATTACCGCACAGATTGCACAGCGACAAATCCGGCAGATATTGCTTGAAATCATCCTTCGCCTGCTTGACCAGCGCCGTCCGATCCGCCAGAAACAAAATATTCGTCACGCGCCCGCCGCGCAAGAGCACATCGACGAGACTCGCCGCCGTCCGCGTCTTTCCCGTCCCCGTCGCCATGACCAGCAAGTGCTTGCGGATGCCCTTTTCCGTCTCCTCGCACACCGCGCGAATCGCTTCCTTTTGGTAATACCGATCCGTGATGCCGTCATCAATCGGAATCTCCGAAAGACACACCCGCTCCCGCCGGCGCTGCATGAGACGCTCCAAATCCTCCCCGGAAAAGAAACCGCTCACCCGCCGCTGCGGCGACGACAAATCATCCCAGAAATACGTCTCGAAACCATTCGTCGTAAACATCATCGGCCGACGACCGTACTCCCGCTCCAGACAATCCGCATACAGCGACGCCTGCTTGCGCCCCACATTCGCATCCCGGCTCGTCCGCTTCGCCTCCACGACCGCCAGCGGCAATCCGTCCTTGCCATAGAGCACATAATCGCAGAAACCCTCCTGCCCGGGACGTCCCTCCATCCCCGTCACGAGCACCTCCTCGCGCACGTCGGCCGAAGGCCCCGAAAGCGTCCAGCCCGCCTCCGCCAGATCCACATCGATATAGACCTTCCGCGTCTGCCACTCCGACAAATCCTCCGCAGCAAACCGGCGCTCCGACAAATGCTTCTCCTTATCCGCCGTGATCTTTTCCGCCATCTGCCGGATCGTCTGCCGAAGCGACGCGAGCTCCGCCTCCTTCTCCGCAAGAAGACTCTCCTGCTCCTTCACCTTTTTCGTATCCACGACGACCGGCGCCCGAGGAATCGACGCCTCCGAAAACGTCCGCTCCTCATACGACTCGCCGTAGCAATACTCGATCCATTGGATGAACTCAAAAAGATTGCGCAACGCGACCAAAGCCGCACTCCGCGGCACCGCCCGATCCGTATGCACCGCCAGATTCCCCAGCTTGATCACAAATGGCAGCTTCGCCCACGTCTCCCGATCCACCGCGAAACGGAAACAAGGCTCGTGAATCATCGCCTGCAAATTCTCCTGATACGGACGCTTCATCTCCATATCCGCGTCGTACACCCACTGCACCGCCAGCTCCAAAGCCTTCCGGCAGCCCACCGCGCACATCGCCGGCGAAGACGCATACACCCGCTCCGCCTCCCGCGCCGCCGCCGCAAACAACGCATACGAAGGCCGGTCTTGCAAAAAATCAAAATTCGCCACGAAATTCCCTCCTTCCGTCCGAGGAAACGGGAAACCAATCAGGAAAAATACCGCTGCAAAAGCGACTTCTTCAAAATCTCCAACTCCTCCAAACTGCGCCGCACCGACCCCTTCACCCC
>CAVEYT010000139.1:3805-4231 GCA_963619995.1 Acutalibacteraceae bacterium
ACGACGATCCCGCGATTCCGCCGCTCCGTCACGCCCCACCGACACCGAATCGAAAAAAACGGATCAGAAGAAATATTGCTGCAAAAGCGACTTCTTCAAAATCTCCAACTCCTCCAAACTGCGCCGGACGGACTCTTTCACACCGTCGACACGGGAAACGAAATCCGCAAATTGCTGCTGTAAGGGTAACGGGGGGACAAAAACATTTAATTTTCGTATCCGTTCCATTCCCAATGCGGCTTTTGCAGTATCTGCTGAATTATGTACGATATAGGCATTCAAAAACATTAGCATATACATGAAATATACAGAATCGTATATGTCGGGATCCGGTTTTATTTTAGCGACATTCGGTGCTAAGTGGTACAAATATTCATCGTCTACAACTGCGACATCGCCAATATTCGCGCCTACGTAAGTCATAAC
>CAVEYT010000140.1:0-4220 GCA_963619995.1 Acutalibacteraceae bacterium
CCTGAAGGAGCGGCAGATGGAGGGGGCGCCGACGCGTCTCGCGGCCTTAAGTGGTAAGTACCGCTAAAGCTCATCAAAAGTTTCGCGTCTCTTTCGACGTAAGCATTTAAGGCCGAGCGGCGGCGCCCCCGGAATACAGGCGAATTTTGCCCTGGCGGCGGTTTCTTTCCTTTGCTTCGTTTCCTTTCTTTCCCGGGAAAGAAAGGAAATGAAGAACGACAGGAGTTCTGCGGGAAAGCACTCCACGACCAAATCGACAAACGAAAAATCAAATACCATCGGAGGTCTCATCTATGAAATATCATACAAATTTTCGCGTCAATTGGCCGGCCCTCTTGACGGCCCTCTTGGCGCTTTTTCTTTACGGAAACAGCAGCCTGGCCGTTTCCCTCTTCACACCCGAAGTCAATCGGCTCATCGATGAAGACTACCAAAAGGTCACGGAGCAAGGTTACGGACATCTCGTGCTGCCCGCCCGGCTCCATTCCATTTCCGAAGACGCGATTCCCGCGGAAGCCGTCTTTGTGGCGAAAAAATTGCAAGACGCAGGATTTACCGCCTATTTCGTCGGCGGCAGCGTCCGCGATACCTTGCTGGGAAAACGGGTGAGCGATTGGGATATCACGACCGACGCCGCTTATACGGATTGCCGAGACATCTTCGGCGACAATTTCTTCCTGCACGAGGTGGGAGATACCGCTTACGGCGCCGTCCGCCTCCCCGATGCGAAGGAACCCGTCGATGTCGCCACCTACGGAAAAATCCCCGCCGCTTATCTGGGGCGCCCGGGGATTCCCGATGACACAAGAAAGAGCCTTTTCACCGACTCTTTCCGTCGCGATCTCACGTACAATGCGCTTCTCTACGATCCGAAAAGCGGCAATGTATTGGATTACCACGGCGGCCTTCGCGATCTGCGCGAACACATCACCGACAGCATTTACGAGCCGACCGTCCAATTCCCCGATAATCCCTCCGTCTGCATTCGCGCCCTCCGTTTCACGGCGCGTTTCGGTTTCCGCATGAGCCCGCGCCTGGCGGCCGCCATGGAAAATGCACCGCAATACGTGAAACTGATTCCGATGAACGAGCGCTACTACAACGCGGCGCGTTTCTTCACCGACGGCTACGCCGCGCGCAGCTACGAATTGCTCAATCGCTACAAAATCATGCCCCTCTTCCTGCCCGGCCTCGATCCCGCCGCCAATCCGCCGGAGGACATCGCGGCCTACAAGAAATATTTGGAAACATTGATGCCCGAGCTGGACAAAACCGATCTCTCCGGTTTGCGTGCCGAGGAGAAACATGCTTATGTTTACGCCCGCCTGCTCTATCCGGACATGAAAAAATTAAAAGAAACAATGCCGACGGAAACCGCCATTCGCACCGTCATCGCAAGGCAAAATGAAATCATGCTCCTCAGCGAGCAAGATCAATCGCTTCTCACGGCGGAATTAAACCGCTTAGCACTATGAGCCAGGAGCGATATGCTCGGCTTTTGCGGCTCATGGAGATCGAGACGTCAGACGGTCAGACGTCAGACATCAGACCGTCACATGCAAGTTTAGCTTTTTTGTCACACGCAAGATAGTTGCCGGCTATTAGCTGTTAACCGTCAGACAAGCACGTAGCGGCCTTCGGCCGCATTTATTAAAATCGTCGCCGGAGGCGACACCGCTAAAGTCTGACGTCTGATTGTCTGATGTCTGACGTCTCGACCTCTATGTGACGACACCTGCACTGCTCACTGCTAATTGCTAACTATCTTGCGCCTGACGCCCAAAGCGAAACACGCACTCCCGGCTCTTTTTTTATGCAAATTTTCAAATTCTGGAAACCATTTTTTACCCGCGATTTCTCCGATGGCCTCGCGGCTTTTTAAGAGTTTTCCCGTTTCAGCCCTTCTCGGGGCATTTGGAGGCATTTCGGGAAATCAGAAACAAAACGAATTTTTTCTTTCCATAGATAAAAATTTTGAAGCGAGCAAAAATCCGGCTCCAAGCTATGGCCGTTTCCCCGTTTCCGAAAACAAAAAGTCCTTAAAAAAGCCGTTTTTGAAACGCGACAACTTTCACCCCGAAAAAATCGCGGCAATCATGAAATTTCATTTTTAATCCGTCCAATCCGGAATGGCATATCGAAAGCTCCCTTTTTCTCCGTTTTTCTTTTTTCTTCTCGCTACTCCTTCCGACTCCTCAAAAATTTTTTTCAAAAAAACTCTTGTCGTATATCCCCATATGTGATATATTTCCCTTGCAATCGATAGCGCTACGTCATCCAAGTGAGTGCGCTGCAACAGCCCGGTTTTCTTTTTACCCGATTTCCTTTCCCAAAAATCCGTCGGATTTGCAAAAAGGTAAATGGGTCTCTGCTTGCCTTGAATAAAAGAGGAAGACGGGGTGCGGATCCGGTCTCTCCTTCAAGAAGCGCAATTTTTATTTCCGAGATGTGGTTTAGCACAGAGCGTGCGTTCCCCACGTCTCGGGACATGATTCCCCGCTCGTGCCCGCGCACGAAGTTTGAAACGGAAGAAGGGAACTCCAATGTCCAAGAGCAAAAAAATGGGCGTGCTCCAGCTCACCACCGTCACCGCCATCAATATGATGGGCTCCGGCATCATTCTGTTGCCGTCGAAACTGGCCGAAATCGGCACGGTTTCCATTTTCGCCTGGATCCTGGCCTCCATCGGCGCCACGATTCTGGCTTACGCGTTTTCCGTGTGCGGCATGCATGGCAAAAAGGCCGGCGGCATGGGCGGCTATGCGGAATATCGTTTCGGTCGGATAGGAAACTTCCTCTCCGGCTACACGTACGCAATCTCTCTCATCATCGCGAATATCGCCATCGCGACCGGTGTCGTCTCCTACGCTTCGTTCTTCTTCGGCGTGGAGCTCTCGCCGCTTGCGGTGTGCCTCACGACGATTGCGGTCCTTTTCATCGCGGCTTCCATCAGCTTCGGCGGCCCGAAAAAAGCCGGCCGCTTCTCGACGTTCGGCGTCATCTGCGTCCTGACTCCGGTGCTGGGGCTCCTCACATTCGGCCCGGCGCATTTTTCCACCGACATTTACATGACGGCTTGGAATCCGAATGACGCACCGTTCTCGCTGACGATGCGCGACTCCATCGCCGTCATTCTCTGGGCGTTCCTCGGATTGGAAACGGCTTGCGCGAATACGGAAACGGTCGAAAATCCCACGAGAAATGTCCCGATTGCCGTCTTGGCGGGGACGCTCTTGGCCGGCACGGTCTACACGCTTTCGACCGCCATCATCGGCGGCATCGTCCCGCACACCGAGCTGATCGGCTCGCTCGCGCCCTTTGGTCTGGCGTATGCGGCCATGTTCGGACAGACGGCGGGCATCGTCGTCACAGGTATGCTCGTCATGTCCTGCTTCATCTCGCTCTCCGCGTGGCAATTCACCATTTCGGAAGTCGTGAGAAACGGCGCCTCGCTCGGACATTTCCCGCGTTACCTCACGCGCATGAACCGCATGAATTCGCCGTACCTGGCCATTTGCTCCTGCGTTTTCATCCAGAGCATCCTGACGCTCGGCACGATTAGCCCGACGCTTTTGAAACAATTCAACGTGCTGATCAATCTGGCCGTCGTCATCAATCTCATCCCCTACCTCCTCGCCATGGCCGCCGTCCCGGCGCTCCAGACAGAAGAAGGGCTCACGGGACGCAAAGCGAAAATCGCGAACGCAGCGGCTCTCATCGGCGGTCTCTACAGCCTCTACGCGGTCTACGGCTGCGGCTGGGAGATTATCACCGACGGCCTCATCACAACGGCGGCGGGCGTCATCTTCTACGTGTGGAAACATCATTCCTTCCGCATCGCCGATGTCCTCGCCACGTTGATTCCGGTGCCGAAGAGACATAAAATTTGAAACGATACGGCAAACGCTTCGGATTGATTTCCGAGGCGTTTTTTGTTGCGTAAAAATTTAAGAGCGCGTGCTTGGCTTTGGGCGTCAGGCGCAAGATAGCCGGGAGCTTGGAGCCTGGAGCCGGGAGCAGCGTGATTGGCTTTGCGTGTCAGACGCAAGATAGTTATTAGCTTTTAGCTGTTAGCTATTAGACAAAAGCGGTGGTCGCTTCGCGACATTTTAATAAATACGGCGGAGCCGCTTCCGATTAGCCTTCTTCTGGAGGCGACCTTCCGGTGGACGGTCGCCAGTGGCCCGAAGGGCCGGATGATGGTTCCTCTATGTGAAAAT
>CAVEYT010000141.1:0-648 GCA_963619995.1 Acutalibacteraceae bacterium
TTGCTCTTCCAGTGTCAGCCGCTTCGGGAATGGATGCCCGACGTCCGGCATTGTGATTTTATCCATCAATTCCTGTATCTTCTTGGAAAAATACACTGCCTGACCGGCTTCCAGCTTCCGAAGATGCGCATTGCTCAGCTTGAAAAGGACGGGAAATGTCACGGCCGGCGTCGCGCAAGCCGCATTGAAATACCGATCCTTGATTGTCGCATTGATTCCCGGATTCGCATTTTCCTGAATGTTCTCCAATACCGAGAACAGCCTCCCCAATACATAGGAGATTTCTTTCGTTTCCTTGTTCACTGCCATTTGAATGATGTCCCTCCATTTCTTTTGACCATTTTGCAATAAATACGCTTTAATAAAAGCCACTCTCACATAATTGATTTTCCCGATTTCCTTTTTTACTTTACCTCCTGTTTGATATTGATCGGCAAAAATTCGTATCATTATGTGTTGAAACAAAGGCTCCGGGTATGGGCTGTTCTGCAAAACAGACCGCATCAAACTGCCGGATACAAGCGGAGAAAGACCAGCCTTATCCGAATCTTTATCCAGATTGGGCTTCTCTGTTGCTTTAATCAGTTTCCACAAAGGAATCCTCCCGCTTTCCCAAGATGGTCTCGAAATTTGCAAGCGTTCCTGATG
>CAVEYT010000141.1:658-4213 GCA_963619995.1 Acutalibacteraceae bacterium
ACAGGTTTCCATCAGTCAATACGGCCTGAAGAAAACTTCCGGAAAGAATCGGCGAAGCAGAATCGCTCCCATGTGGATTGGTGATTTCTTTCAAAACCATCCAGATCCTGATGAAATCTTTTTCAAAGGGCGCGTGCACGATTCGCATTCGTTCCTGATGTGCGATCAAATTTTGCATCGTTTTCCCAAATGTGTTTTCCATAAAGAAACGAACGGAAATTCGCGCTGCATTCGGTGCCAATCCCAAAATATAAAACGGCTCTTCTGGTGATATTTCGACCCCCTGCAGCGAGGATGGATTTCCCTCCTTCATGTTTTTTATGATTTCTTGTAGCGTCGCAGTATCAATCAAGGTGTCGTCACCAAGCATCGCACTCATACAATCTTGATATTCCGTTTCCGCATGCTTCGACCAATAGACGACGGTCGTATCTCCCAAGATTTCGCGATGCTTCGTGTCCGACAAAAGATAATTCAATGCTTTGGCATACGCCAGCGCCGCATACTCTCCGACCGGCGCATTTTTCCCCTGCTCTCCGTCGTATCCGTAAGAGCAAAAAGCTTCCTTATTAAAGGATACCAAGTTCACTGGTTTCGTCGCACCCGGCACATTCTTGATTTTCCCATGTAGTCTTGCGATTTTCTGATTAGCTTTTCCGGTAACCAAGCACTGCCCAAAGCTAAATTCCTGTGCTCCTTCGCTTTCTAAATGCATTCCCCATACTTCTTGTATCTCCTTATCTTCCGTCACATCTTTACCATTAACCTGAAAAAGCAAATTTCCTTTCTTCAAGTCCTGTAAATCAGCCAATACAAATTGATTTTCAAATACTCTTTCCACATCCCAATGATCGAAAAAGCAAAGTATCGCTCGCGCAACAATAGAATCACAAGAGTCCAAAATCTGATGATGATATTTTCGCGCTGCTTCAAATCGCTCCTTCGTTATTATTACATTTTTGCTATCATCTTCCCCGAAGCCCAAAAAATATTTGGAATTATCACAAAGAAAATACGGCGGTGGATTTTTCCCTGATCGCACTTTTTGCATAGGGACTTCTACTTCTGCCTTTTTCTCATTCCCTTTGTCCGTCTTTGTTTTTGCTGAAACAATGCCTTCTATTTCCCCGCATTCACTGAGTAAAATCCTATATGAAATTCCAACTTTATCCCAGCCTTCCCGTACCATTTCTCCCTGCTGTACCAGCGCTTCATACAGCTGTACCAATGCTTGCAGAATCATCGTCTCACCTCACAATTTCGCAAATCCAACACCCCTTCTTCCAGCTTGGCACGGAAAAACATCGGAACGATATGCGCCGGATCGCGAAAATCCATGTCGTAGAGCATATATCCCAAATGCCTTGTCTCCGGAATCGGCTCCACCGTCTCACCCTCTTCCACGAGACGGAAATCTGCCGGAAATTCACGGCAACCGAAACAGGGCTGATGAAAACATTGTCCTTTCCGTGCCCGGCGGCACAATATGTCTTGGAATTTTCCCGGATTATCCCCTGCGGCCGCTTTGTCCGTCATCTCAAAATGCGCATGGATACAATACTTCACATCTCGCAAAATCATCGCAGCTCGTTGTGCACTATTTTCTTTTGTACAAAGATACAAACTCTTTCCCACTTTAGCCGCACTAAAAACATCAGAAGCCGACAATTTCTTCTCGACTTCATTCCTTTTTACATTCATAAACCGAATCGGATGCAATACATCGATTTCATCAATCACGTACCGCAGTCCAGGATGCCAATAAATCGCTTCGATGAGACCGCGCGCCGCCGACGGCGTCATGACATCGTAAGACACCCGCTCGACTTTCATTTCCGGCCGGGTAAAGCACGCATACGCTCCCCAACATTCCAATCGGATTCCGTAAGCCATCCTCTTCTCCTTTCTACCACATAATGCCTTCGCCTTCATGGATTTCCGTGCAAATCCCGAAACGCGCATCGTAATCCTTGGCGTCGACCAAATACGCCAACTCCGAATCGTTTTCAAAATACGAAATTTTTCCTTGCCCGAGTAAATCGGTAAAATCGGATCCCGTCCGTGCATGGAGACTGTACCGCAGATTGACGATATACTGACCGGCGCGGCGCATCAGCTCGCGCGTCCGTTTCCCGCTTTGCAATTCCTTCCAGATTTCCTCGGCTTCCGCATTGTACCGGATCAATACCGGCTTTGTATCCTCGGCGATGAGTCTCATGCTTTTTCCGATGTCCGCAAACTTCCAATCCTTGGATTTCTCCGCAATCTGCGCTTGATCGAAACCGCCTTCGCTATTTTGGTACCAGACGCGGAAATACTCCCGAATGGCGTCCGGTGCGGAGATATCGGCATGCTTTTCGCAAATATAATCCGTCGCCTGCTTCTCTTTTTTCATAAACGGACTTTGCCGATTCTTTTCCGTCCAAAATACGTGCGCGATGCTGTCTTCCACCGCTCGTTTCCCTTCCCGATTGCAACGGCCGGCTCCCTGTATCAGCCCGTCCAAACCGGTATATTCCAAATACACGACCGGGAAATCGATGTCCACCCCCACGGAAATGACGCTCGTCGACACCACACGGCACGGCTCCCCTGATTGCAACCGCCGTTTCATTTCCCGCACCACTTCTTTTCGATGCACCGGACAAAGATTCGTCGACAAATAAAAGCAATCTTCATCCTCTATCCGATCAAAAATTTCCTTGGCTTCTTTTTTGGTGGAAGCGATACAGAGCGCCTGCTTTTGCTTTCCCATTTCGGCGGCAATTTCCTCGTATGTTTTTTCTTGATCGAGCTGAAATCTGACCCGCTTAAAAAATTGATACAGGTCCTCGATATCTTCCATGATTTCCGTCGATTTCGTCTTTTTAAAATACGGCCCCAATGCCGGCTGCGTCGCGCTACATAGCACCGCCGTACAGCCGTAATGACACACAAGCTGCTCCAAAGCTTTCAAGCACGGTGCCAAATAATCGACGGGAATCATTTGTGCTTCATCGAAAATGATGATGCTTTCCGCTATATTATGCAATTTTCGACATTTGGAAGTGCGATTGGCATACAGGGATTCCCAAAATTGCTCACTGGTCGTCACGATGAGCGGCGCATCCCAATTCTCCGTGGCCAATTTCATGGATTCGACCGCTGATGTGCCCTCTTCGCCGTCATGCAACCCCTCATAATTGACATTGCTATGACACTCCAAGACGGCTTCCTTCCCCAAAAATTCTCGAAATACTTCTGCCGTCTGGTCGATAATGGCCAGATAGGGGATGACGTAAATGATCCGCTTCTTTTCGTTGTTTTTGGCTTGCTCAAGCGCAAAAGCCAGCGAAGAAATCGTCTTTCCGCCACCGGTCGGCACCGTCATCGTATACAGCCCAGGCTTCTCCTTCCCTTTTCGGATACAAGTCCGCAAGATCTCCGAACGCTTCTCATTGATCGCCGTTTTCCCCTGCAGATACCCGCCTTGAGCCAATTTTTTAAAAAACTTCTCATGCATGGCATCCAAGGTGGGAAAACAATCCGGATTCCTCCCGTTTCCCTGCATGAAAC
>CAVEYT010000142.1:0-4199 GCA_963619995.1 Acutalibacteraceae bacterium
AAAGGCAAACATCGCTTCGCTCGTTTGCGAGCGGTATTGCTTTGTGCAAACAAACCGAAGCATTGGCATTTTAGTGACGCAAGGCGACTGTGAGTGCCATGCAAAGCTCGCCACATTTATAAAATCGTCGCGAAGCGACACCTGCGCTCAATTCTCAAATCTCAATTCTCAATTCTTTCTTACAAAAGCAAGAAGCACGATGCGATAACCAAAGCAAAGAACCGTCTGATGTCTGACGTCTGACCGTCTGACGTCTTGACCTCTATGAGCCGCCAAAAACTAATCGCTAACAGCTAGTAGCTAATAACTACCATGCGCCTGAGAAGAAAAGCCGAGCACGCACCCCGGCGCCCCTTTGGTATACATCAATCAAAATCAAAACGTCACATTTATTTGCGAAAACGGCAGAGATAGAGTATACTATTTCATAGTTTTAGGTGCGTTGGAATTTTTTTCAGAAACGGGGGATTCATTTTGTTCAGTACCATTGCAGATTGTTTGGGACGCGTCTCGCTGATTAAGCAGATTGCCGTCGGGCTCGTGATTGGGATTTTGATTGCGACCTTTGCGCCGGGATTCATTCCCGTCATTTCCATTTTCGGCGACCTCTTCGTCAAAGCACTCAAAGGCGTCGCGCCGATTTTGGTTTTCTTCCTCGTCATGAATGCGATGGCGAGCCGCAGAGCCGGTGGCGATGCGACGATGAAACCGATTATTATCTTGTACATCATCGGGACATTTGCGGCCTCCATCGTCGGCGTGACACTCGCGCTCTTCTTCCCGACGACATTGCACTTGCAGATGACCGAAGCCTCCAGCGTCAATCCGCCGTCCGGCATCATCGAAGTCCTGCACAATTTGATCCTCTCCGTCGTCGACAATCCCGTCGCGGCCCTCCTTCATGCCAATTACATCGGCATCCTCGCGTGGGCGATCATCATGGGGCTTGCGTTTCATATTTCCGCGAATACCACGACGAAAAACGTCCTGGCCGACATCGCGCAAGCCATCACGCGCGTCGTCGCCTGGATTATCCGCTTCGCGCCGCTCGGCATCATGGGCCTCGTCGCCCAATCCGTCGGCGACAGCGGCCTCTCCGCGCTGATCGGCTACGTCCATCTCCTGGGCGTCCTCATCACGGCCTATTTCTTCGTCGCCCTCGTCATGAATCCTTTGATTGTCTTCTGCTGCGTCCGTAGAAACCCGTACCCGCTCGTCTGGGCCACCATCCGCGAATCCGGCGTCTACGCATTCTTCACCCGCAGCTCGGCCGCGAACATCCCGGTCAACCTCTCCCTCTGCCGTCGTCTCGGCCTCAATCCGGACACCTACACCATTTCCATTCCGCTCGGCGCGACCATCAATATGGCCGGTGCCTCGATTACCATCTCCGTCCTCGCCCTCGCCGCGGCTTACACCCTCGGCATTCACGTCGACTTTGCGACGGCGCTCCTCCTCTGCGTCGTCTCCACCATCGGCGCGTGCGGCGCATCCGGCGTCGCGGGCGGATCCCTCCTCTTGATCCCCGTCGCCTGCGCCTCCTTCGGGATTAGCAACGACATCGCGATGCAAGTCGTCGGCGTCGGTTTCGTCATCTCCGTCCTCGAAGACGCCTGCGAGACCGCGCTCAATAGCTCCAGCGACGCCCTCTTCACCGCGACGGCCGAATTCGCCGAACGCGCGCGGCAAGGTACGCTCAAGAGCGAAGACATGGTCCCGAAAGGGGAATGAAATGAAAGAAACGGTTGCTCAGACGGGCAGCCGTTTTTTGGTGGAAACTTTTTTCGTCAGGCGCGAGATAGTTATTAGTTATTAGCTGCTAGCTTTTAGTTTTTGGCGGCTCATAGAGCTGCGACCGTTTTCCGTGAACCGTGAACCGTGCGTGAGCGGCTTTGCTTGTCATGGGATGTGACGAACGGTAAACGGATAACGGATATCGGATGACGGTTTTTGTCAGGCGCAAGATAGCTTGGAGCCCGGAGCCGGGAGCTTGTCACATAGAGGCCCTGACGTCAGACATCAGATGGTCAGACGTCAGACTTTAGCGGTATCGCCTTGCGGCGATGATTTTTATAAAATCGCGCGGAGCGCGCCCCAGTCTAGCCTTCCTTTGGAGGAAGGTGCCTCCGTAGGAGGCGGATGAAGGGACGCCGAAGGCGCATTCAAAAAAATGTCGCGGAGCGACACCTGTAAAGTCTGACGTCTGACGTCTGACCGTCTGACGTCTTGACCTCTATGTGACGTCAAAAACTAATAGCTAACAGCTAAAAACTAACAACTATCTTGCGCTTGCCACAAAAACAAAGCACATCCGAAGCCTTGCCCCTCTCTCTATCAGCAGAAAAGATTTCACCAGAAACGCCGCAAAAGCAGAAAAAGAAACAGCCTTGCCCCTCAATTCTCAATTCTGCATTTAAAATACCCACCTTGCAAAAAATTGCAAAATGGGTATAATGGAGTCAAGGACAGCCCGGAGGTCAAGCCGGCGCTTCCCCAATATAGATATGTTTGAGAAAAGGCCGACCTTCAACCTGCGAATGGCAGGTCTTTTTTCATTTGCGGATTATTTCACCAACATAATGACCAGAGAAATGATGACAACAATCAGAGTCCCAAAAGCAATCATCAAAGACAACGCTTCAAAAACCGTCATGCGATCACCTCCCTTCCGGGAAGACCGCCACCGGGCTGCGTTTTTTATTGTATGGAAATCGATGAAATTTGTCAAATGAGCTTGGAGCTCGGAGCTTGGAGCCGGGAGCCTGGAGCCTGTCACATAGAGGTCGAGACGTCAGACGTCAGACGGTCAGACGTCAGACTGTCACGCGCATGATTGGCTTTCTCGTCAGGCGCGAGATAGCCGGGAGCGTGGTGGAGTACATAGTGGTGATTCCGTGTGACCGTGAACCGTGAACCGTGCGTGAGCAGCTTTGCTTGTTATGAGATGTGACGAACGGTAAACGGTAAACGGACCACGGACAACGGCTCCCAGCCATCTTGTGCTTGCCATAAAAACAAAGCACATCCGAAGCCTCGCCCCTCATCTCTATCAGCAGAAAAGTTTTGCAAACGAATGCCTCGAAAGGGAAGAGAGAAATCAGCCGTGCCCCTCATCTCTCAATTCTGCTTTATGGTATAATACAAAAAACGAAACAAGAGGAGGTGGCGGCATGCCGAAAGCGGAAGAGACATTTTGGGACAGCATCAGCGAGAAAGACCGATCGCGAATTTCTCGATTTTGCCTGATGGACGATACCTTTCTATCCACCGTTTTCCAAAAAATCGAATGCACCGAGCTCCTCTTGCGACTCGTCCTGGAGCGGAAAGACCTCACCGTCAAAGAAGTCCGGACACAAAGAGACATGAAAAACCTTTGGGGAAGGTCCGCTCGCCTGGACATCCTCGCCGTCGATGAAGCCGGGAAATATTACAATATCGAAGTGCAGCGAAAAGACGAAGGCGCCAGCCCCCGGCGCGCTCACTACTACAGCGCTCTTCTCACCGCGAATATCACCAAGCCCGGCGAAAATTTCGAAAACATCGCCGAGACCTATGTCATCTTTATCACCGAAAACGACGTCCTCGGCGCCGGGAAACCTTTGTACCACATCGAGCGCACCATACGAGAGACAGGCGAAGACTTCAAAGACGGCGCACACATCATCTACGTCAATTCCAAAATCCAAGACGAAACGGCATTGGGGAGGCTCATGCACGACATGTATTGCACCGATCCCGATGATATGAATTATAAAATTCTGGCAGACGAAGTCAGATATTACAAAGAAGATACGAAAGGAGTGAGTAAAGTGTGTAAAATCGCGGAAGAAATCTTTGACGAAGGTCGTATGGAAGGAGAAATTAAAAATTCAAAAAAAGTTGCGGCCAATTTGGCCAAGCAAGGAATTCCGATTGATTCTATTGCGATGGCTGTTGAGCAAAGTGTGCCCGTGGTTGAGCGTTGGATTAAAGAGTCCGGTGCATCGGTTGGCCGGTAAAGGAAGCGGAGTGAAAACAAAATCAAGGCGAGAAGGCGGCGGAGGCCGTCTTTTTGCGTGGGGGAAACAATAAAGGCTTGAAAAGGCTTGAAAAGGCTTGAGAAGGCTTGATGGTGGCACATGGCGGCGATTCCGTATGACCGTGAACCGTGAACCGTGCGTGAGCGGCTTTGGCGGTCATGCGATGTGACGAACGGTAAA
>CAVEYT010000143.1:0-4169 GCA_963619995.1 Acutalibacteraceae bacterium
GCAAAAAAAGCACGGATTTGGAAAGTTTTTGCCATCCGTGCTTTTTGTTTGGAATTTTTTCAATTTTATAGGAAACGGGAAATGAAGTCGTGCCAGGCTTTGGGGTCCGGGGTGCCGAAGAGGGTCTCGAGGGAGGCGCGGCCGATGAGGCGGTGGCGGCCTGCCTGGCGGCTTTCGTTTTCGGCGAGGCGCGCGGCGCGGTGACCGGCTCCGGCAGCGGCGCTTCGGATGTCTTCGGATGTACGTCCCCAGAGCGGGGCGGCTTCGGGCGCCGTGAAGACGAGAAGCAGCGGCAGGAGTTCGCGATCCGGAATTTTGATTTCGGAAACGGGGTCATCGATATGGCTTCCGTTTTTTTCGCCGGAAATATTTTCCTGCATTTGGCTATCCGTGACAGGAAAATTTTTTGCTCCGTCTTTCATTTTTGGGGCGGCAGCCGCGAGGTAAAGGGCCGTTTGGCCGGAGGGTTTCCAGTGGCGCGGCGAAAGGCTGCCGGTTTCCCGTTTCTTTTTGAGTTCTTTTTCGGGAATGCCTAAAATGTCGGCGGCTTCTTTTTCGGTGAGGACGTCGGTCAAAAGATTCGGGAAGGTGAGCGGCGCCCAAGAAAAGTCGGCGGTCAGAGTCTCCCATGTCGTCTTACCGCAGACGAGGAGGCCGGTCGCGTCTCGGGCGCAGATGAGGCGGCCGGGGAGGCGGCGCCACGCGAAAAAGTTCCGGGCAGCGGTCTGGGTGACGGTTTCCGTTTCCGTCGTTACGATGTTGACGCCGGAGATTTCTGTTTCCGCAGCCGACGCCGGACGGGGAAGCGGCGGAGAGAGATAAAGATTTCCGCCGGAAACGGTCACGGCGTGGGGCGGCCGGTTCCCCAAAAGCCACGCGGCATACGTTTCCTCTGCCTCTTCGCGGGAGAGGCCTGCGTAGAAAATTTGGCTCATCAGAGGGTGCGCACGGTGGCTTCGAGCGGCTTTTTGTGCGTGTGCTGCGGGGCCGGATGGGCGCCGTCCGCGCGGTAGCCGAGCGGCAGGAAGAGGACGATTTTTTCATTGGCCGGGAGACCGAAAAGTTCTTCGGCTTTTGCATTGGAGAAACGGTTGATCCAGATGCTGTCGACGCCGATGTCGCAGGCTTCGAGCATCATGTGCGTCGCGACAATGCTGACGTCTTCGACGCCGGAATGGATGCCGGGATCGAGTTCGTTTTTCCATTCTTCGTCGGTGTCGTAGGCGAGGAGGAGGACGATCGGCGCGCCGTAGCGGCACGGGGTGAGCGCGTCCATTTTCGCGAGCGCTTCAGGTGATTTCAAAATATAAATGCGCTGCGGCTGGAAATTTTTCGCCGTCGGCGCGAGATTCCCCGCTTCCAAAATTTTTTGGAGTTTTTCGTCTTCGAGCGGGCGATCGGAGAATTGGCGCACGGCGAAACGGGCTTGGCAAAGTTCCATAAAATTCATAATGGGCCTCCTTTTGAAAATGTCGTAATGGATATGTTGATTATATATCGGAAACGGCGGCGGGGGAAGAGAGGGGAGCACGTGCTCCGGGCTCCCGGCTCCAAGCTCCGGGCTCTTTTCTCGCTGACTTATGATATAATGGGAAACACGGAATCGGAAGCGAGTTTCTCTTTTGCGATTCCAAAGGAGGGTGTATGCTGGACGAAATTTGGCTCCAGAAGAAACATGAAAAAATATTCTGGCTGCTCATCGTCGTGACACTTGGGGCGCTTGCCTGTCAAAATTGGGTTTTCGGAGCCCTTTTCGGCATTCTCGATTTGGCCGTGATCCTGTTTCTCAAGAAAAAAAGCTATGAGCAGGAAGAGCGGCTCATGCGGTATTTGGACGATTTGTCCGCCGCGGTCGAGGCCGGGACGACGTACGCCGTGAAAAATTTGCCGCTCGGCATCGCGATGATGGACGAGAAACGGCAAGTCGTGTGGGCGAATGAAGTCTTTCGGAATTGGGCCGACGTGGAGCACGAGAAGGACATGGAGCTCGATCATCTGCTCCCCGGCGTCCACGCGTCGCGTCTTTTCGGGAAGACGGGCTGGTTTGACTGCCAAAAAGACGATTTGTATTTCCGCGTCTTCCATAAATACGTCGAGCCGGCGGAAGAGGGCGCGCGGCCCTTCATGCTCTTTTACCTCATGGATCGCACGGATATGGAGGAAACGCTGGCCGCATCCGCCGAGGCCATGCCCGTTTTCTGCCTCATTCGGATCGACAATCTCTCCGAGGCGCTCGCGAATATGACGGATTTGGAGAAATCCAATCTCCTCTCCGACGTCGACGAATGCATTTTGGGCGAATTCTCCGAGCTCGACGGCTTTATCAAGCAGTATGACACGGCCGAATTCGTCGCGTGCATTTCCCATGCGGCGCTGAAAACTTTGATCGATCGCAATTTCGACCTTTTGGATAAAGTCCATGAAATCCGCACGGTGAACCGCATCCCCGTCACCCTTTCCATCGGGATTGTGAAGAGCGAGGAACCCTTTGCCCGGCAGGCGGAAGAAGCCCAGGCGGCGCTCGATTTGGCGCTGGGCCGCGGCGGCGATCAGGCCGTCGTCCGCATCGGGGAGACCATGAAAGTCTACGGCGGCAAGACCCAATCGTCCGGCAGCGTCACCCGCGTCCGCGTCCGCGTCATCGCGCAGGCTTTGAAAGAAATGATCGAAGAATCCGACCGCGTCCTCATCATGGGGCACGCGCACGAAGATTACGACGCACTGGGCGCCTCCATGGGGCTCGCGCATCTGGCGAATGTTTCCGGGAAACCGGTCCACATCGTCGTGTCCAAATATGACGAGACATCGCGGAAAATGCGCAAAGCCATCGCGGCCGAGCCCGGCATGGAGCACCTGCTCATTCGCGAGGACGAAGCGAAGGGCCTCGTGACGGACAAGACGCTCGTTTTTATCACCGATACGCACATTCCGGACATGGTCGCCGCACCCAAAGTGCTGGCGGCGGCGAAGAAACGCATCATCGTCGACCACCATCGCCGCGCCAATTCCATCGTGACGAATACGCTCCTCACCTACATGGAGCCCTCGGCCTCGTCCGCCTCCGAACTCGTCGCCGAGCTCATTCAATATTACGGAAACGGGGCGGAGCTCCCGCAGCTCACCGCCTCTTGCCTCTACGCCGGCATGGTCGTCGACACGAAAAATTTCTTCGTGCAGACCGGCATTCGCACCTTCGATGCGGCCAGTTTCCTGCGGCGAAGCGGGGCGGACACGACGCTCGTCCGCGGCCTCTTCGTCCTCGATATCGACACCATCCGCGCCAAGGCCGCCATCATGTCGAAAATGCGCGTGGAAGACGGCTGCATCGCCATCGCCGAAGTCCCGGACGACACCGAGCAGGCGCAGATCATGGCCGGGAAAATCGCCGACGACCTCGTCGCCGTGGAAGGGATTCGCGTCAGCGTCCTCTACTATCCGCTGGAGAAACAGCAGCTCGGCATCTCGGCCCGAAGCGACGGCACCGTCAATGTGCAGCGCGTCATGGAAACGGTGGGCGGCGGCGGCCACATGACCGTCTCCGGCGCGCAGATCAAAGAGAGCGAAAAAGAAGAAGCCGAGGCCAAAATCCTCGCAGCCATCCGCGAACAATTGGCGGAAGAATAAATTCGTTTCCTATATTTCAAAATCAAAATAAGGAGGAACCATCATGAAAATCGTATTGACACAGGACGTGAAAAATCTGGGGAAACGCGGTGACGTGATCGAAGTGAAAGACGGCTACGGCCGCAACGTCATCATCAAAAAAGGCCTCGGCGTCGAAGGCACCGCGGCCAATCTCAATACCGCGGCCCAGCGGAAAGAATCGCAGGCATTCAAGTCCCAAGTCGCCGCCGACGAAGCCGTCGTCATGGCCGCGCAGCTCAAGAGCGTGAAAGCGGAAATCCCCGTGCGCGTCGGCGAAGACGGAAAAACATTCGGCAGCGTCACCGCCAAAGACATCAGCGAGACCCTCGAGAAGAAATACGGTTTCAAGCTCGATAAGAAAAATATCAAGCTCAAAGCGCCCATCAAGGAACCGGGCGAATACGAAATCGAAGTCTGGATTCATCCGCAGGTGACGGCGACGATTCAGCTCGTCGTGAAAGAAGAGAAATGAGAAAAAGGGAAGCACATTGTGTTGTGCTTCCCTTTTTTGTCTGGCGCGAGAC
>CAVEYT010000144.1:0-4158 GCA_963619995.1 Acutalibacteraceae bacterium
CGTATGGCGAGCTGGCCGCGCAGTATGCGGCGCAAAAAGAAAAATTGGACGCGCTTTATGCCAAATGGGAGGAAGCCGGTTCCTCCGTATAAAATATGTCTATACTTTTTACAAAAGAAATCCCGCCATGGGCTGAAAATTGCTATGGCGGGATTTGTTTATGAGTGAAACAGAAAATAAAAATCGTTTCAAAATAGAAAGAATCAGTTTCCGAAAGAAAATCGAAAGACAAAAAAGAGAGAATGGGAGGCGGCGCGAGCGGCTTTTTGTTTTTGAAAAAAATATTTTCCGAAAAAGGTACACTTTTGGAATTCATTTTCTTAATGAGAATCCATTTGACGGCAATCCGGTTTCTAAAAAAGTACGCGCCAAGCGCTTGGGTGTACAGGAGACGGGATATATGATATAGTGTTAACATCAGGTGATAAAGACAGGAGACTGACGGCCCAAATGGATAAAGAGACAAGATTGGAGCGACTGCGAGACGTGCTGCGCGAGGATCCCGGCAAAACGGACGGGGAATTGGCAGCACTTTTTGGCGTGTCGGTCGCGACGATTCGTCTCGATCGCAGGACGCTCGGGATTCCGCAGAAAAAGGATCGTTTGGAGGCAGCGGTGAAGCAGCACCCGGGCGAGGATGCGAATATCATCGAGCTCGAAGCGGGCAAGCAGGGAATGGCGGTCGTGCTGACGACGCCTCTCATCGACGCGCGCGGGATCGTGCCGGCGGAGACGCTTTACGGTATCGCGCGAAAGCTGGCGCAAAAAGTCATCGGCGACCATGTGACGCCGATCCAGATGGGCAATATCAAATACAAAGTGCCGGTGGGCGCGGGCGAGGTCTTGGTCGCGCAGGCGCGTCTCTCGCATGAGCGCGGCCTTCGGCAATACATTCACGTGCAGATTTCTTCCAAGAGTACGGAAATTTTCCGCGCGAAATTTATCATGGACACGGCGAGGTGAGACAATGGAAACGATAGCGGTCGACGCGATGGGCGGCGATTACGCGCCTTTGGAAATTGTGAGAGGCGCGGTCATGGCTGTCCGCGATTTCAAGATTCCGGTCGTGCTTGTGGGCGACGAGGAACAAATTCGCGGCGTCTTGAAAAAAGAAAACGCCGAGAATGAATCTTTGATTTCCATTCATCACGCGTCCGAGGTGATTGGGATGGAGGAGCATCCCGGCATGGCGTATCGGAAGAAACGCGATGCGTCGGTGTCCGTCGGCGCGCGGCTCGTGAAAGACGGGACTTGCGGCGCTCTGGTCGCACCGGGCTCGACAGGCGCGGCCGTGACGGCGGGACTTTTCGGCATCGGGCGCATTCCCGGCATCGATCGCCCCGCGATTTTGACGCCGATTCCCAATCAAAAGGGCGGCTACACGTTTCTCATCGATTCGGGCGCGTCGACGCAGCCGAAGACGGAGAATATGCTCCAGAACGCGCTCTTGGGTCATTGGTATGCAAAGCTCGTGGCCGGGATTTCCTCGCCGAAAATCGGTCTTTTGAATATCGGTCGGGAAAGCACGAAAGGAAGTCCGCAAGTCGCGGAAGTGTATGAGAAATTGGCGGCGGATCCGCGTTTTGATTTTGCCGGAAACTGCGAGGGACGCGATATGCCGACCGGGGAATTTGACGTCGTGGTGACGGACGGTTTCACGGGGAATGCGTGTCTCAAATTTGGCGAAGGGCTCGGAAATTTGTTCTTCGGTCTTCTGAAAGAGGCCGTGGAGCGCGGCGGGCTTCGTGCGAAATTGGGCGGTTTTCTTTTGAAACCGGCGCTGAAAGAATATGTGAAGAAACGCGTGGATTACGCGGAATACGGCGGCGCGCCGCTCTTGGGACTGCGCGGCGGATTGGTCATCTGCCACGGCGCGTCCAAGGCGTGGGCGATTCGGAATGCCATTTCCGTCGCGGAAAAGATTGCCGAGGGGCGCGTGGCCGATGCGGTCGCAAATGCTTTGGCGGAAGAAAAGGCAGCGGCGGCAAACGAATGAGTTTCCTGAAATTGAATCAATCGACTCGATTTCATCAAAAGGAGTCAGTATGGCGGAAGTGAAGGCAGCGGGGATTCTCTCGTGCGGGCATTATGTGCCGGAGAGGATTCTCACGAATGAAGATTTGGAGCGGATGGTCGACACGTCGGACGATTGGATTCGGACGCGGACGGGCATCGAGACGCGGCACATCGCGGCGCGGACGGAGGACACATCCGATCTTTGCGTGAAGGCGGCGACGTTGGCGCTGGAGCGCGGCGGTTTCACACCGGACGACATTGATTTCGTCATGGTGGCGACGGCGTCCCCCGATTATGTCGTGCCGTCGACGGCGTGCATGGTGCAAAATAAATTGGGCATGACGCATGCGGGCGCGATGGATTTTTCCGCCGGTTGCACCGGTTTCATTTACGGCGTGACACTCGCTTCGCAATTTGTGAGAAGCGGTCTGTATCGGCGCGTGCTCTTGATCGGCGCCGAAGTGCTCTCGCGCCTCGTGAATTGGGAGGATCGCGCGACGTGCATCCTTTTCGGCGACGGCGCGGGGGCGGTCGTCATCGGAGAAGTGCCGGAGGGCTACGGTTATCTGTCCTCGGAGCTCGGCTCGGACGGCAGCCTCGGCGGCATTTTGAATATCCCGGCGTCCGGCGTCGCAGAACCGGTGACGCATCGTGCGATTGATTCCGGGCGCGTGTACATCCACATGGAAGGCTCGGAAGTTTTCAAACACGCCGTGCGTCACATGGAGCACACGACGCGTGTCGCGATGGAAAAAGCGGGCATCGGCATCGACGACGTCGCCTGTTTTATTTCTCATCAGGCCAATTTCCGCATCATCAGCGCCACGGCGAAAAAGCTCGGCGTGGCGACGGAAAAAGTCTTTGTGAATGTGAATAAATATGGAAACACGTCGGCGGCGTCCGTGGGGATTGCGCTCGACGAAGCGGTCGCCGAAGGGCGGCTTTCCCGCGGCGATTACTTGATATTGACGGGCTTCGGCGCCGGCCTCACCTGGGGCTCGGTCGTGCTTCGTTGGTATTGATGGACGCCATCGTAGAAACGGTTTCTCGGAAGGAGGAAACGAGTGAAGCAAGCAATGATTTTCCCGGGACAGGGATCGCAGAAAGTCGGCATGACGCGCGACTTGTACGACAAGTACGACGTCGTGAAATCGCTTTTGAAAGAAGCGGATGAGACGCTGGGATTTTCTTTGTCCCGTCTCATGTTTGAAGGGCCGGACACGGAGCTCGTCAAAACGGAATTCACACAGCCGGCGGTGCTGACGGCCGGAGTCGCCGCGGCGCGCGTGCTCGCGGAGAATGAGATTTTCCCTGACGTCGCGGCCGGACACAGCCTCGGCGAATACACGGCGCTCGTCGCGGCGTGCGCGATGGATTTCTCCGATGCGGTGCATACGGTGCATCTTCGCGGAAAATTCATGCAGGAAGCCGTACCGCTAGGGCGTGGCGGCATGGCGGCCGTCATGGGACTTTCGCCGGAAGAAATCGTCGCCGTGTGTGAGACGGTTTCCCAAACAGCCGGCGCCGTCCAGGCCGTGAATTTCAACTGCCCGGGCCAGACGGTCATCGCAGGGACGTCGGACGCGGTCGCGGCGGCGTGCGATGCGCTCAAAGAAGCCGGTGCGAAGCGCGCCATTCCCTTAAACGTCAGCGCGCCGTTCCATTCCTCTTTGATGGAACCGGCAGCGGCGCGCCTCAAAGAAGTGCTGGAAAAAATAGAAATTCGCGACGCCGCCATTCCCGTCATAGCCAATGTGAATGCGAAAGAAGAAACGAAAGCCGCCGACATCCGAGACAATCTCGTGCAGCAGGCGGCGCACGCCGTGCACTGGGAAGAATCCGTGCGGACGATGATTGCGGCGGGGACGGAAACCTTCATCGAAGTCGGCCCCGGCACGGTCCTCTCCGGTTTCATGAAAAAGATTGATAAGACAAAGACGTCGCTTCATGCGGAAGATGAGGAAACGATTCGGCAGACGATCGAAGCTTTGAAAGTGTAAAAAACTTAGCAGTGAGTAGTTGGTGGTGCTTGGCTTTTTTGCTCAGGCGCGAGATAGTTATTAGCTGTTAGCTGTTAGCTATTAGTTTTTGGTGGCTCATAGAGCTGGAGACGTCAGACATCAGACGGTCAGACGTCAGGCG
>CAVEYT010000145.1:0-4147 GCA_963619995.1 Acutalibacteraceae bacterium
CGCTTATAAAAAAGATTGATAACTCTTATTTTCGCGCAAAGACGGTGAAATGCACTTTTTTGTTTCAAAAGCTTGCAATATGCGTTTGACTTCTTCTTGAAAGTGGTATACTATTATCTCGTGAGACGGAATAAAGTATACACTTTCTGTTTTTTGAGGAAGCGCTGACGGAATGCGTTTCCTCTGCTATCATCCAAGGAGGATATGATGGACGAGAGAGAAAATGCGTATGTATTGTGGTTTGACGAATTGCATCGCGCCGATGTGAATCTGGTCGGCGGGAAATCTTCGTCGCTGGGCGAGCTCACGACGTCGACGGGCGTGCCGGTTCCCTACGGCTACGCGACGACGGCGCATGCGTATCGCTATTTCATGGAAACGACGGGGACGAATTGTCGCATTCATGAACTTTTGGGCGGCATGAAGGATGTCGAGGATTCGGCGGAGCTGCGCGATGTGTGCGCGGAGATCAGAAAGACGATCATGGAAGCGGAAATGCCGTCCGATTTGGCCGATGCGATTGGGAAAGCGTATGAAGAGCTCGCGCAGAAGACCGGCCACGGCGATCCTTTTGTGGCGGTGCGTTCGTCGGCTACGGCCGAAGATTTGCCGGACGCTTCTTTTGCGGGGCAGCAGGATACATATCTCAATGTCCGCGGCCGCGACGAAGTCATTCGCAAGGTGAAGGAATGCTATGCGTCCACTTTCACGGATCGCGCGACGTATTACCGCGAAAAGAAAGGCTACGCGCATGAAAATGTGGCGCTGTCGGCTGCGGTGCAGATGATGGCGTATTCGAAGGTCGCCGGGGTCATGTTCACGGTCGATCTCGCGACGGGCGCCGATGACAAGATTATGATCGAAGGCTCGTGGGGCCTGGGCGAATACATCGTGCAGGGGACCGTCACGCCGGACAATTTCGTCGTCGACAAGGAAACGCTTGCGATCGAGTCTCGCCAGATCAATGAGAAACCGATTCAGCTTCTCCGCGATGAAAACGGCGGCGTCGTCGAAAAGGTCGTCCCGCCGGAATTGGCGAAGCAGCAAGTCATGACGGATGAGCAGATTGCCGAGCTCGCCGGGTATGCGAAAGCGATTGAGAAACATTACGGCTGCTACATGGATATGGAATGGGCGCTCGATGAAGACGGGAAACTGTGGATTCTCCAAGCGCGTCCCGAAACCGTCTGGTCTCGTAAGAATAAAGATAAGAAGGGAGAAAAGAAAGTGAACGTCACCACCGATCATAAAGTTCTCGTCAAAGGTCTTCCGGCCAGCCCGGGTCTCGTCGCGGGCAAGGTCCATGTCATCACCGATCCGGCCGATATCGATCAATTCAAAGACGGCGAAATCCTCGTCACGCTGATGACCGCTCCGGACTGGGTCCCGGCGATGAAGAAAGCCATCGCGATTGTCACGGATGCCGGCGGTATGACTTGCCACGCGTCCATCGTTTCCAGAGAGCTCGGCATTCCCTGCGTCGTCGGCACGAAGAGCCGCAGCGTCGAAGCGACGACGACCCTCGTCACGGGCCAGGAAGTCACCGTCGATGCGCAAAACGGGATTGTCTACGACGGCATCGTCGAAGATTTGCTGGAGAAAAAAGAAGAAACGGGCGCGGCCGGCGGCCAAGTCGTCGCGGCTGAATATTTCCCGCCGACGGGTACGAATGTCTACATGAATCTGGGTGATCCGGATTTGGCGGAAAAATACAGCAAGCTTCCCTGCGACGGCATCGGCCTCATGCGCGAAGAATTCATCTGGACGACCTTCATCCACGAACATCCGCTCTATCTCATCGAGACCGGGCATCCGGAAAAAGTCATCGACATGCTCTCCGAAGGCATCAGCAAAGTCTGCCGTGCGATGGCACCGCGGCCCGTCGTCCTTCGTTTCTCCGATTTCAAATCCGGCGAATATCGCGATTTGAAGGGCGGCAACAAATACGAACCGGAAGAACCGGCCGACCTTCTGGGCTGGCGCGGCGCGTCCCGGTACTATGATCCGAAATACACCGAAGCCTTCCGCCTCGAGCTCAAAGCCGTGAAAAAAGTCCGCGAAGAATTCGGCCTGAAAAATCTCCATTGCATGATTCCGTTCTGCCGCACGGTCGACGAAGCGCGCAAAGTCACGGAAATCATGAAAGAAGAAGGCCTCGAACGCGGCCCGGACTTCAAACTCTACCTCATGGCGGAAATCCCGTCGAATATCATTTTGGCCGATCAGTTCAATCAATACGTCGACGGCTACTCCATCGGCTCGAACGATCTCACCATGCTCATCCTCGGCTGCGATCGCAACAACGACACCGTCGCCTCTCTCTTTGATGAAAGAAATATCGCCATTCGTCGCGCGATTCGTCATCTCATCAAAGTCGCGCACAAAGACGGCAAGACCGTTTCCATTTGCGGCCAGGCACCGTCCGTCTATCCGGACTTCACAGAATTCCTCGTGAAGAGCGGCATCGACTGCGTTTCCGTCAATCCGGATATGGTCAAGGCCACGAAGAAGAATGTCGCGCACATCGAGCAGCGCCTCATTCTGGACGCCGCCACCGGTCGCGGTCGCGCGGAAGTCGACGAATACGATTGGTAAAATGAAATAAAAGTATAGGGGACGCGGTTCCCCGCCCAAGGTCGGGACTGCGAAAATGCGGTCCCGATTTTTGTTTCCGTTTGAAAGAAACGATGTTTGGAAAGGAAAGACCATGCAGCTCACAGAAAGACAAGAGGAAATCGTCCGCCTCATCCGGGACGAAGGACCGATCACCGGCGATCGGATTGCGCAAAGGCTGCGCGTCACGAGGAGTGCGCTTCGCGGCGATTTGGCCGTCCTCGTCTCTCTGGAAATCGTGGCGGCCAAGCGGCGGCTCGGCTATTACTACACGGAGGGCGCCGTCGATCCGGCCGCGTCCGCCATCCGGAAATGCACGGCCGGGCAGAATATGTCGCGTCCCATTTTGGCGCCGTCGTCCGCGAGCGCCTACGATGCGGCCGTCCTCCTTTTCACGGAAGACATCGGGACCATTTTCGTCGGCGAAGACGATGATTTGCAAGGCGTCGTGTCGCGGAAAGATTTGCTCAAAGCCGCCATGGGACGCGAAGGCCTGCAGAAAATGCCCATCTCCATGGTCATGACGCCGAAATCCAAAATGATTTATGCCGAGCCCGACGAAGACATGCTCTCCGTCGCCGCCAAGCTCATCGATTATGAGATTGATTGCTTGCCGGTCGTGGCCGTGGCGGGCGAAGGCACGGAGAAACGTTTCCGTCTTGTCGGCCGCATTTCCAAGACGAATATCACGCGCCTCCTCTTGGCGCTTGGGAAAGGGGTGAGCGTCTGATATGGCAAAAATCACGCTTTACGTCATGTCCGATTCGCTGGGGGAAACGGCCGAAAAATTGGCGCGCGCCGCCATCAGTCAATTTGAAGCGGTGAAAGTCGACGTCGTCCGCGCGCCCTTCATTCGCACGGTCGAGCAAATCGATGAGACCGTGAAGGAAGCGGCGGAAACGGGCGGCATCATCTGCCACACCCTTGTGTCGGCGGATCTGCGAAAGAGCCTCGACGAGTACGCCGATCGCTACGGCGTCCCTTACGTCGACTTGATGGGGCCGATGCTGGAAGCCGTTTCCGCGGCCACAGGGGAGAAACCGTCCATGAAGCCCGGCGCCATTCACAAACTCGACGAAGAATATTTCCGCAAAGTCGAAGCGATCGAATTCGCAGTGAATTACGACGACGGCAAAAATCCGGCCGGTTTCCTCAAGGCCGACATCGTCCTCATCGGGGTCTCGCGCACATCCAAGACGCCGATGTCGATGTATCTGGCGAATAAACGCTACAAAGTCGCGAACTTGCCGCTCGTGCCGGAAGTGCAGCTCCCGGAGGAAATCTTTAAAGTCCCCGCGCATCGCATCATCGGTCTTGTGATCGATCCGTATAAACTGAATGGCATCCGCAGCGAAAGAATGCGTGCTCTCGGATTTTCCGGCGACGTGAATTATACAAATCTCGCCCGCATCGAGGAAGAACTCGCCTACGCAAAATCCGTCATGCGAAAACTCCATTGTCCGATTCTGGACGTCTCCAATCGCGCGATTGAGGAAACGGCGGCGAAGATCATGGAAATCATCGAAAAGAATCG